>CALUSA010000165.1 GCA_944323275.1 Candidatus Gastranaerophilales bacterium | reverse complement strand
CAGCCGTCATGTCGAACGGCACGCAGAACGTGTTCCAAGACTCGGACTTCAAAGTGCGGGTCAGGGTGACGTTGGCAAACGTGCCGGCTGCCACTTCATAAGCCACATCCGTTTCATTCAATGACAGGTCGGTAGCTTCCTGATGAACCTTGTAGAGCTTCATGTCGTTCAAACCACACCAGTTAATCTGATTTCCGTCTTCAACCTTCACTCCGAGGTAAACTTCCTGTGTTTCAGTTTGTATAAATTCGACAGAGCCATAACTCAACACCGTACTAGTCACCTCTGTTCCACGAGTATCTCCTACATACAAGGCCAACTTCGGAGTTGTTGCATTGACAGCAGTACTAGCGTTGCTGGATCTGGCGGCAAAAGCTGCCACTGTCATTTTATAAGAACCTTGTGGAACCGTTGCCTTCTGATAAATCGCCCATCCTGTTCCCAAAGAGTTCCACTCAAAGCATTCAAAAAACTTATTAAACCCTGTTTCTCCTGCCTGATTGGGATTATCTTCCACTACAAACTTAAATTTATTGATATCGCAATACCAACCATTCTGATAGCCCTTTGCCAAATTGCTGACTTCTGGGTTCGTCAGCAACCAAGTCATATCGAACTGATAACCTTCTGCCGGGTTGGCCACACGCAAATAGTTGTGGTATGCTTCTTCTATATCTATATTCGTTTCCTCAAGACTTGTCACAGTGGCCAATGTCAACGCTTCGGCTTTCTCATAAACAGCTTCCAATTGGGATTTGTCCTCAGCCAATGCGTCTGACTGACTCAACACTTCTTGAACAAGTGGACCATAAACTGAAAAATCCGGAACATCCACCATCGCATTGGCAATATCAATGATGGCTTTGGTTTGTTCATTCATATTCCAAATTGCGGCTTCGTCCACCGTTTCGGGCTTGGTCAAACCGTTCAAATTTTCTGCATAGGCTGTCATGCCATATTTTTCAGCCAACGCTACGGCCTGCACTTGCATGGCATCATACATCGCACTCAAATCATCGCCTTTGTAGGTCACCTTGAAGTTATCGAAACAAATCCAAGAGTAACCTTGGTTCGTACCGGCCAAGCCAAAATTCAAGATGCCGTCCGCACCCACATAAGCATTCACCGTCATCTTGTAATGCCCGGCCTGGAAGCAGCTATTAGCCTGGGTTCTATCATTAGGATATGCACCGGCATTTCCCATTCCGCCAACCTCTGTACAATCTTCGTCATAGAGGCTCAATGCCGGCATGGAATAACGCCTGCCCGGTCCATTGTCATCTCCAAAAATTACCGCCAAATTCTTATCCAATCTTGCCTGATGGTCTTCCAAAGAAGAAGAGCGATAGAATGCATTGACTTCCACTTGATACCATCCGGACTCCAAGTCCCTCAACTGATACCAGAAATCAAAATTTTTATTATAGAACTCCATTACTCCAGCCTCAGCCATATTGCCGGTTGCACCGCTCCATCCGTCAGTGCGACCATCATCAAAGTTAAATTCAGCCACCACATATTCCTGGTCGCCTGCAGCTTCACGGAATGCGGCGGTCAGATTGTCACTGATTTGTGCCACTCCATCCACGCTTTCCACGGTTACCAAAGCCTCATTGGCCGCTGCAATAGCCGCAGTGATGGCAGCCTGGGCCGTCTCATCCAAATTAGCCGCGATGGAAGAATAAGACGCGACAAGTTCCATGAAATCGGACACGGCCGAAGAGTTCAACAAGGCGACTTCGGCATCCAATGCCGTGTACTCTGCCAAAAAGTTATCCGTCGTGACCGTCTTTTCCGCCTTGGCCGCATCCACTCTTTCCTGCAAACCGGCGGGATAGGTCGTCGCGTCTCTCAATTCACCGACCTTGGCATTGTATCGGTTCTGAGCCTCGGCATTTCCGTCGTTCACATAAGTCAGTTTGAAGTTGTCAAAATGAAGGTTCTGATTTTGATGCCCCGAATGCAAGTTTACGCCAATGCGCACTGTGCCATCTACCACCAACACATTACCCGTAGTTATGCGGCTGACATTTTCATCCACCCATTGGGTAAAATCTCCATTATTCCAGTTCATCTCGGATGTGGCCCGATCATAACCTTGGATATACAAATTAGTTTTATTACCTATTGTCGCATGCTCTTGAACTGAAACGGAATATAAGCCATTAGGAACCTGAATGTCCTGATAAAAATCAAAAGTATATTTATTCCATGGATTACTAATCGACTCTGCACGTCCGTCCACAATAACAGGCAACGTGCCTGTGTATTCCCAGCCGTTCGTAGTTCCGTCGTCGAATCCCGGATTGACAATCCAATCCGTCACATCCACGTTCTCCCCTTCCGGACGCTGATGTTGTGTAACTTCTTCTGTGGTTTCTTCCCCCTCAGCCAAAACCGCCACGTTGTTTTCCAAACGTTGGCTTTCGAGCAGTTGCACGAGCATGCTGCTCCCCGTGTTGGGGACGGCCTGTGCCCCCACGGTGGCGGCCAACAAGGCCGCGCTAAACAGTAATTTTGTTTTCATTACCTTAGGTTTTTAGATAAGATTAATTGTTAAACAACTATTTTGGATCATTTGTCCTCTTCTTTTTCCATTAGGTTAATTGCATTGGCGGGCTTTTCATGGCAGGCCTCCGCGTTTTTCTTGTTTTTGAATCAGATGTTTAAAGTGTTTCCCCAATTGCTCTCTCCGTAGGAGATAAACAGAAAAACTTAACCGATTGCATAATAGCGTATTAAGCACACTTATAAGACGGAAGAGAGATGAAAATTGCCATTCCTGATGCCATTTTCTTTTGAAAAAAGTAGGAAAAAGATTTGGTGGAATTGTTGATTTTGCATACATTTGCTGCCGAAAAGAAATCAAATCAGAGTCGGCGGTTTATCTCCTACGGAGAGAGCAGCCGAAGGAAAGCACCAAATCACGAAGCCCCCGTCTCCCCTCGTACCGGATTTGCATTCCGCGCCACTGAATATCAGGATTTTCAATCCGAAAGACAAACCGCCATAAGTAAACCATAGAAAGAAGCGGAGACCGCCTGAAGCACGGGCGGCGGCAAACCGGAAGGCATCTTCACGCCCTCGTAGTGGAGAGGAAAAAGGGTGTGTGGCGGAACAGGAAAAACCGCCCTCAATAGGCATGCAAAATTCCCTCAAGCGATTCACATTTTTTTCTCAAACGAAAAAAATGTGAATCTCAAGAGAAAAATCCATATGAGACCCTCTGCAAGACCTCGCTTGATTTTCGGTCTGATAGAGATCAAGCTAAAGAAGAGCCTTAAAAGGCATAAATCCGTGGAAAATGCGGTTTGCCAGAGCT
>CALUSA010000164.1 GCA_944323275.1 Candidatus Gastranaerophilales bacterium | reverse complement strand
ATTTTATTATAAGCCATATTGGTTAGACTTACTACTTCATTCAAATCATCTATATCATTTTTTAGAAGACTATTTATATCCATTAGTTTAAACTTCATGGTATTAAGATTATTGGCATAACGAAATGAAGATGGAATATCCATTGAATCAAGTTTACTTTTAGCACTTATGGTTAATGAATGAGCTGAATTACAATAGTTAATTAATGATTTGACATTATCATCATCATAATTAAAATTGCCATTTCCTGGACAATTACATCTTTTAGCTATAGAATTTAAATTGTTTGTAAATTCTAATATAGTATTATTGATTCTTTTTGTTTCTTCACAATATTCATCAATTTTTGTTTTATCTAGGTTATTTTGACTTATAAAAACAGAAGTATTTGAATCATCCCACATTGTGTCTATTTTTTTTAGTTTTGTAAATATTTGATTGTTTATAGCTGTTATTTTATCATGGGTGGTGCTAAGTGAAGTATGAAGTTCAGCTAGTTTCTTTATATCTAAATTTATTTTAATCATTTTTTCTCGCCCTCTGCTGTGCTTTTTTCTTTTCTTCTGCTTGTCTTCTTTCTTCTTCTAACCTATTTTGTTCTACAATTAATTCATTTGTTTTTCTTTTTACTTCTGGTATATACACATTGACTAAATTAGCATATTCAGTTTTTAAATCCTCTAACATATTTTCCAATTCTATTTTTTTATAGTTTGTATTACCAATATTTATAGATATTTTTGAATAAGATACAGCACTTTCTAAAGATTGTATACTACTTTGAAGTGTAGGCGTTAAAGAGTTAAGATGATTTAAAAGTAATTGATATCTTCTTATTTCTGCATTCATTTTATCTTCTCCTTTATATACTGACTTTTAAATAATGGCTACTTTAATAGCCATTATTTAAAAATAGTATAAAACTATTTTTAATTAGCCATTCCATTTCATATTGCCTAATTGGCCCTCAATTTCTGATTGTACATTTGCACTATTCCATTGGCTACTTACTTGTTCTTCTGACTGTGTATAAGATGATTGAGTTAATTTTTCTAAAGCAGAATAAATATCATTAGCAGCTGTGACAACACTACCTAAAGCATTACCAATTGTTTCAATATATTCATTAATTTTTACTGATTGTTGTGCTCCTAAGAAAGCTGTTGAAGCATCAATACCAGCATAAATATCTTGAAGACTTGTTTTGACACTTGATAAATATTCACTCATAGAAGACTTAATTGCACTTAAAGCTCCATCTTTAACACCACGGTCAGATGCTTCAGTTACTGATGCTGGATTATATTTAATAATTTCAGCATTTTCACTAATAGTAGGTATTTCAAAAGAAGCAGCAAATGTAACTGGACTTTCAGCACCTTCTAGTATGTTTTGTTTTTGAAAATTGTGCCATTCATTACCTAAATTTTGTAAGTTTAAGTTTAAATCTCTAATAATTTGTGCGGCTGCTACATACATTTCACACATACGTTTACAAAATGCATTTTCATATGATTGTTCATCTTCACCTACCCAATACTGTTGCATAGTTTGTGATACTGCTGGCCATCCATCAGAAATTGTATTTCCACATTTGTTATAGGCTTCAGCTAGATTTTTCATAAGTTCATTTGCTTTGGCAACATTATATCCAATCATGTTATCCCATCCTTTCTAATTTTTGGTAACAACCTGAAGTGACATACTAAAGTTTTCTTCTTGATTTCTATAACTCAAATTTACTTTTTTTAGTACTTCTACATATTTGTTTAAAATTTTAGTTATATTAATCATTCCACTATTGATGTTTTGAGCATTTGTAGACATATTTTCTAAATTGTTACTAGAGAATATATCTGATAACTGTGTAGATATATCACTTAGTGATGATAAATTGCTTTCTATGTCAGAAACATCTCCAGTTAAAGAGTTGATTAATCTATCTAATTCATCAGCTTTAACACCTTTATTACCACTCATAATTGTTACACCTCCTATGAACTTTTTTTCATAATTTTATTTTTTTAGGGGAAAATCAGAAAAAACCCGTTATTTTAGAAAAATATTATTTGTTTGCCATTTCTTATGTTGGTGTTACTGACAATGGTATTTAAATCATAGAATTTACCATTACTACCATCCATGATAGCATAATTATTATTAGAATCCAATTGGTTTTCTGATAAAATGTTAGCTGCTTTACATATTAAATTAGCTATTTCGCCAACTGGCAAATCTGAAGGAATGTATATATCATAATTTTTGTCTAATTTTACTACATAGACATTAATTAGAAATTTATTTTTCATTTTTGGTCAACTCCATTAATTTTATTAATGCTCCTTGGCCATTTTTAATAACCCAAGCAAATCTATTATCAATTTTTTCTGTGTAAATTCTACTACCACCAGTTAATCTTATTACTGATTGGTCAACTACACCTTGGCCAATCCAGATACCATAATCAGCTCTAATATTACTAGTGTACCATAGTTCTGTACTTAATTTTCTTATTCCAAAGCTTGAATCTGCAATAACTATATTTACATTTTCTAATGGAATTATTTTTTCCATTACTTTGTTTAAGGCATTGCGATTGACATTTGTCATTAATTTTTCAATTCCAACTATGATAAATGTAAGAGTTTCTTTTGAATTATTTTGAATATTTTTTGAAATGTAATTTATAATTCCTTCAGCATTTATATCAAAGTTTCTGTCACAATATCCTGTTACTGTATCAATGAATTTTGAAACAGCTTTATTTAAATCGATTAGTATAATTTTATTTTCTTTTATCTCATGAATCATAGTTATTAAACTATCCATAAATGGAATTAAATTTGAAAATTCAGATGAAGAAATAATATTTATTTTGTTATTCTTTAAATCAATTAATGAAGGATTTAATGATTGTCTTTCAATACCTATTGGAATATTTTCTAAGCCTTTTAAGTTTCCAATTAATGCTTCAAATGAAACTTTATCTGGTAGAACTGGTATTGCAGGCGCTGAGGTTTGACACATTTCTTTTATTTGACTAGCTTTTTCTTTTAAAAATGCAGATAAATCATCGCCTTCATATATCTTTG
>CALUSA010000163.1 GCA_944323275.1 Candidatus Gastranaerophilales bacterium | reverse complement strand
GTTCCTCAATTTCATACTGGACAACCAGACGCCGCCTGCCAGAAAAGCTGCTGCGGATTTTTTGAAGCGCACCGCGAGCCAAATGCCGCTCTTTCACGGCATGCGTTTCAACGGTCCTGCGACATTTTCAACAAAAATATTTAGAAATAATCTTGAGACTCACCTGAAGCTCGCCGCAGGTGACGGTCTAAAAATACTGAACGCGTTCAGTTCGAGAAGCCTATCTGCACTTTTCGGTAAAGAGCTCCCTAAAGAAATCCCCAATAGTCTTCCCGATCTTGACGACAACATCGATACACAAGATTGCTTTGCCGAGTGGCACGCTAAGGAGCTTCCTCGCGCCAAAGCGACAAGCGTGCAGATTGTCGCTTTCGATATTCTGTATTTTTTTGTGCTTTTCCTTCGCGATAGCGGCGGACACATCAGTGACAAAACTGACTGGGCTCTTTGGAATCGTGTTCTGGACGAGATTTTGAGGCGGTTGTCTACCGAATCCTCAACCGCCGAAGGCGTGCAGTCTTTTCTCGAGCACTTTGAACAAGAAGCTGTGGCTGAACAAGTTCCGGCGAAAACGACTCAAGCCATATCCTCCATGCCTGCGCAACTGAAGGAAAAACCAGGTGCAAGCAAGAAAACAAAGACGCAGGCTTCAAAAACGAGCGAGGCCAGCAGAAAAGCCAAAACGCTGCTGTCTAAAGAAGTTGCCCACGTGCTTGCTCCCGCAACTCAAAAGAACGAGCTGGCAGTGAGCCTTACCACTTCCCCCGAAGCTCAAATTGACACCGGACTGCGAAAGAAAGTCAAAGTAAAGGTATCGGGTATTGTCAAGACGCAGGAGATGGCAGTCGAGAAGAAGGCAATAGCAAAGACTGCGAAGACGGCCGAAAAAGCCTCATCCGTCAAAACGCGCGTCAAGAAGAAGCAGGCCAAGCTCGCCGAACTTGAAGCGCCAAGCGAACGGGCGGTTGAACGGATCGAACTGGTCGCTGCCGAGATGCCCGCTATTGAATCCGTGTCCGAGCCCGGTGTTCCTGCAGCTGCTCTGGCTGAGTCCCCTGCCAAGCTCGTCATTGAGCTCGACGAGTCGGCTATTTCTTCGCGCTTTGCAATTCCGAACGACGCGCAGCCGTTGCCCGTGCCGGGCCCCAAGCTGATGCGCAGTCTCTGTTATGTGCGAAATGCCAACCGTTATACAAATCTTTTTTTCGTAGCCAACTGGTACGCCGAGGACAGTGCATTTGTCGTTGAAAATATGACCGAACGGCTGCCTCGCCACGGAGCTGTGACTCTGGATATCCTTACGACGCAAAGGATTGCCGACGGTGCGTTCTACATTCTTGACTGGAATCTGTCGCAGCTTACGGTTCGCAAAACCAACACCTACGGTTCTGATCTGGACTATAAATACTCGGTGCGCTACGACGAGATTGTCGACAACAAGCAGCTTGTAAAACTAGAGGATGCCGCTGGCTATCTTGTCGTCTACCCTGACCGTGAAGATGTCGAAAATCTGGACTTCAACAACAAAATTCTGGTGCGTTTTCAAAAGAACACCTTCGGAACGGCGGCTTCGGACGGCAAGCTTTTGAAGCTCGGCAGTCCCACGGTTCTTCTTGCCGTCAAGAATCGTCTCTACGGGCCCATGAAGCTTCTTGAGGACAATGCGCACCATCCGTATGTAAACGTCCAGCTGGCCGGCAACAAGGGCATTCTCACTGGCTATGAAGTTCCGGCCAGCAAATCTCCAATCCTTACGGTGCACCAAAGCTGTCAGGCCGACAACCAGTATCAGCAGGTTGCTGTTGATGTGGCTTTTGTATGCGGGCTAAAGCGCTTTGCCTATGATCTCTTTACGGATAAGGCGCTTCTTACCAAAATTACACCGCTTGTAACCGAGACGCGTTCCGATCGCGAAAAGCTTGTCAATTGGGTAACTAACCAAATGGATACGGATGAGCTTTTCTGCGAGGATGATCGCATTCGTAACTCCCGCCGCAATCGCATCCGCCGCACGCTCATTCAAGCGCAGGCAACCGACGACTACATCGACGAAATCGTACGGCTTCTTTCTCAGGCAATTGACCGAAAAACCGACGACAGACCCTTTTTTGAGGAGCTCGTTGAGCGGATGGTCAAAGATGAAACGCTTCTGAAAAAAATCGAAAGCCACCGCGTAGTCAAGGCTCGGGTCGATCGTTTTACCGAAATGGCTGCGCAGCTGCAGGAGAAGATCGATTCGCTGACGACCGACCGGAAAAGACGAGAAGCTCAAGAGCAGGCGCGTTTTGCAGAGCACAATAAAAAGCTCATGGACGAAAAGCGCAAGCTTGAAGAGGAGCTTGCCCGCAAAAAGGAATACCTCAAGATCGCCGAGGACTGGCCGATAGTCGCCAAGCAGCACGAGGAGCTGCAAGAAAGAGTTAAGTCGCTTGCTAATCAGGAAGCCGGACTGCGAAATGCCATCGACTCGGCCGACGACTATCTCAAGGAGGCGATGAACACAGCCCACGCTTATGCTTTTGACGGTGCAATAGCGTCCAAACTTCTGCAAGCCGCATCCGAGTGGGAGTCTGGCAGCCGTGCGGCTAATTTCGAAGCGCGTGCAGGAGTGATGGCTTCGCTTCCGCGTTCTGAGCTCAAAGAAAAAGACCTTGCTGACTACCTTGTCGAAACTGTCCGTCAATCACGCGACTATGATCGCAACACGATTCTCAACCTCTATGTGCTTTTGACGCAGTCGTTCCTAACCGTTTTCTCAGGTCCTCCGGGTTCGGGCAAGACCTCGATCTGCGAGATTCTCGGCAATAGTCTCGGACTTGATTCGATCAGCCTTCGAAGCGAAATAATCGATTCCGGCCTTTGGAAGGATGCTGACGAAAGCAATCGCTTCCTGACGGTACCCGTGGAGCGCGGGTGGACATCCAAGCGCGATTTCATTGGCTACTACAATCCGCTCTCCAAGACTTTTGAAAGCGTGGACGCTCGCCGTCGCGAGGCCTTTGCCGAACTTGATGCAGAAGCCAAGGCAGGTTTTGCCGATATGCCCTTCGTGATGCTTCTGGACGAAGCAAACCTCTCGCCCATGGAGTACTACTGGGGCGACTTTATGCGTCTTGCCGACAACCGCACCCGAAAGGACGAATACGTTTCGTTCGGCGGAGACGCCACATACGCTGTGCCTGAAACCTTGCGCTTCCTGGCGACAATCAACAACGACTTTACAACCGAAAATCTTTCGCCCCGACTGCTTGACCGAGCCAGCATCGTGACATTGCCAGAGCAGGATGCGCCTTTTACGCCCGAACTGCTGAAGCACGATCGCGAGACCGTCTCCTGGAAGGCTTTGACAGATTATTTCGGCGCTCGCAGCGAATCGGCGCACGCCGGCGACATTGAGCCGCTTTTGGAGGAGATCTATGAGGCCTTTAAGAGCCTCGGCATCGCGGTGTCCATGAGAACCCGACTAGCTGTTGGCGAATACGTCTCGGCCGCTTCCGTTGTCTTTGAGAACAAAACCGAGCAGCCCGCTTATG
>CALUSA010000162.1 GCA_944323275.1 Candidatus Gastranaerophilales bacterium | reverse complement strand
TCATACATATGAAATAAGTTTGATAACAATTCAGAAAATATATTTTCTGAGTGCTGGCTTTGCATAAAACCCCACTCTCCACACAACTCACCAGATGTACAAGTTTTTAATACTTCATCCGAATCTATATAAATACACTTATAATCAGACTGATTGCCCTCTGATAGTTCGTACAACCCTAATATTTCCTCATTAGATATCTTTGTCATAACAAAAGAGTTATGAACTACCCTGTCTTCTATTTTCATAGCCTCCTGTAATATCTTTAATCTATTTAGGATATTACCAATTAATCCAACAAGTGCTTCCTTACTTTCCTCTGATACAAAAGACTTAGATTTTATTGCTGAACACACTATATTCTCCACTAAATTAGTAATCTCAGAGATATCTGAAAAATTTATTTTCTTGATAACAATACTACCAATCTTAATATCCTCTTTATTGAATACTTCCATAGTATACCTCCCTAAATAATTTCTTATATTTTACCATATATTAACTTTAAATACAACTATGTCTTATAAATACCAAACTAACTCTCAACAAAATTTAACATAAACAAAAAACAAAACTACTTATCTATTCCCAAAAGAAAAGGTGTTGAGCCTTAACCCAACACCTTACTGTGTAACACTTTGTAATATTTTGTAACATTTTTGCTTTTTTGTTTATTTTTTCTTAAGCCATATCCTCAAATGTAGTTTCAACATACCCACTAAGGTCTGCTAAACGATTAAGGATATCCTCGCACTGCTCTTCTGTAAATCCATACATTTCTGCAACATCTGAATTTACTGTAGCACCTGTACTTAACTCAATGTAATCATCTGGGAACCATTCTTCCATTTCGGCATCAGGTCCATCCGATTTTACAACCTCTTTAAGAGCCTTCTGTAGCTCATCTCTACTTGCTGGTTTTTCCAATTCAGAGTCAAAAATCATGAAAGCCTTTCCACCCTTGAACATTACAGCAATTTTATCATCGTTTACATCGTACAAGTTAACTGCTGCAATAAAACCATCGTTCTTAGTTTCGTAAAAACCCTCGGCATCCCAAGGCATCTTTACAATTGCGTTTTTAATTAACACTTTTAATAAACCTCCTTATATATTTTAAAGAGAGATTTATGTCGCCACATATACTTCTTAGATATAGTTTTTCTATCTACATGATTCTCTTGTATGTATTTCCAAGCTTTAGATATTTCTCTGAACTTTTCAACGTTACCGCTCTTAGCATTATCTGGATGATATACCTTAACTAAACGCTTATATTCTTTTCTAATATCCTCTAATGTAGATAAAGAACTTAGACCTAACACTGCATATGGATTATATCTCGACATAAAAACCTCCTTAAGTTAACTATAATTTTAACATATTGTAAGTATAAAAGCAATTCATTTATATTAAGTATTAAATAAATCCTTGATACCATTACCAAAGACCTTTATACCCCTAATAGCCTTTCTAGTAGCCTTAGAACCTAACTTGGTAGCACCTGTTGCAACTGTTGCTACCGTTCCACCAGTTACTTTAAAAGCCTTAGCAACCTTACCACAATTTTTATCTGACCAAGCATTTTTAGTAAATGACCAAGACCTGTTACTCATCTTACCTAACCAAGCTTCCGATGCATCAGCAATCTCAGTACTTCTTCTTGGTTTATAGAATATATCATCTCCATTTGCCTGAACCATATAGTTATTTCTATCGAACCTCTTTTTACCAATTGTTAACACCTGTAAAGACCTTAAATCATTAAAGAATCTATCAACACTAATACTATTACCATACCCTAATTGATTGCTTACATAATCATAAGCAAAAGATACAGAATCAAACTCTAAATCTCTAACGTTTACCATGTTTCTAATTAAACTGTAATTGAATAATTTAGATATGTTACCTGAGTTGATGTCTCTTCTAATATCATAAGGTATATTTCTAGCAAACAAATCTTTAATCTTGCATCTATAGTAATAACCATTTACTACAATACTTCCACCTATTACCTTAAAACTTGTAATTCTTTCAAGACCACCAAATTTATTAATAATGTCATTGGTAACAACACTCATCAAATTTTCTAAAGAGTTTATGTCATCATTATAATCAATACGCTCAAACTCCTCGCCAAATTCGGAACGTTCAGTAGCTGAGAAATTTATAGGATTTGGGTCATTAACAGTATCTCCAACCTCAATATTTACCCCTAAAGAGTTTAGCTCTCGTAATAAATCCATAATACGTTTAGTATCATCATCTAACTCTACTCCATTTTCATTACCAAAACCTGTCTCAGCTACTGAACCCTCATTAAGATTTTGATAAAGATCATCACCATCGTCATCAAAATCTATTACATCATCTTCATCATATGAATCAAAGTCTCCCATAGCAAAGCCTAAACGTTCATCCTCCTCTTTAGTCATTTCCTCTATATCAGAGAAATCTTCGTTTAAGGAGTCATCGTAGAAGAACTCGTCCATAGCATTTTGACTCTTTATCGTGCTATCCTCATATGAACCACCAAAACGCTCTGGGTTAAAATCATAGTATTCTTTTAATACTGGGTTTTTATCTGGATGAAATAAAGAACAATCACCCTCTGTACCTGCCATTACAATATCTTCTATTGTGAATAACCATTCTGGGCTTAAATCGGTTACAAACTGCATCCAGTCTCCTGGGTATTTTAATATGTTCTTAACCACATAGTTAGCAACCTGAGAAGATTTCTCCAAAACACCCCTTACATCATCACAACCTGCCATATTTATATAATCAATAAAACCAATAGCTTCATTTATTCTTGATGGGTCTGTATAACTAGGGTTCTCAGCAGTTAACTCCTCAGGACTAACTCCTGCAAATTTTTGAACTCTCTCGAACATACCCATAACACATTGGTCTTGTAAACCTGATGAATTTAAGATAAGAAATGGTTTAAAGTACTTACAATCATTAGCAAGTTCGACATTATCATTACCCTTATTGGCAACCATCTTTTGTCTTGTTGTTTCTGTAAATGATTTCATATAGGCAAAATTACTTGCCTTATCATCCAATTTTCCACAAGCTCTACTTGCCTTATTACCCGCTGCTAAATATCCCTGGTCATTTCTACCAAGGAATGCATCTGCAGTCTTAAAGTTTACAATACTAAAAGGTATACTCTGAGTACCTACATTAAAACCTGACGCATTTAATGAATACCCATCTGGAGTTTTCTTTCTTGCAGATGAACTAGACTGCTGAAATGAGTCTTTAAATTCATTATATTTAAACTCACCAAACTGCATATCCTGACCAATAACAAATACATCAGACAAACTAGATTCCATAGGATTAAATCCTGCACGTTTCTTGTTATCAATGTACTCTACATCTTTCATAGCAGATAACATATAAGATAACGCATAATAATTTCTATTATTAAAAGCCTTATCAAATGCCATTTGAGTAATTTTACCTTCTTCTAGTTGAGTTCTAGCCTTATCAATTTGTATGTTAGGAATATACTTAGTAAGACCACTTAATATTTTCATATAAGATGCCTGAAAATTAGTAAATTCATCAGCGACCAATAAAATACCATTCTCTCCACCAAGATTAGGGTCTGGATT
>CALUSA010000161.1 GCA_944323275.1 Candidatus Gastranaerophilales bacterium | reverse complement strand
GAAACAAAAGAAAAGAATGCCGTCAAAGACTCAATTCGGACAAAGCCGTTCTTCAAATAGAAGCCTAACGCTGTCTCGTCTTTGGCCTTGACAATCATGCCGAGTCCGCTGAATTCATTGGATTCGGCACGAATTAGCGCGTTTCGAAGAAGCAATTTCCCGAAACCCTGACCAGAGTATCTTTGGTCAACCGCTAGTCTTCCCAAAAGGAAGGCAGGAACCAGTTCATACTTTCCAAGCTTGCGCGAGGAAAGATGCTCGGTCAGAAGATCTCGGCAAATGCCGGTAATCGAAAGAGAATAAAACCCGATGATTCGCTGAGAATCCGAATCGGCAAGAACATAGCATCGGTTAAGTCTTCGCTTTTGATCTTGCATCGCATATTGACGCAGTTGACGTCCTCCCCGCCCTGAAGGATGGGGATTCCTTTGATCGACTCCGAAAAGGCGGCCAAAGGGCGGTTCCTGCTGATGGCCCTGAAGCTCCGTGCAAGGGCACGGCCACCTCACGACTCACTGTACAGGCGATGCGCTCTTTTTGACGTGCGCGCTCGGGTCAGTCCGACCCTTCCTCAACACGTTCATTGCGCCGACAGTGTCGGCGTTCTGATGGTGTCCGCAGGAAATGCAGTGGAACACCGCCTGCTTCGGACGATTCTTCTTGTCGCAAAAGCCGCAGACCGGACACTCGCAAGAGGTGTAGGCGGGATGAACCTTTTCGAGAATTCCTCCCGTCTTTTCCAGCTGCCAGGAAATCGCCTGAGTTAGACCGTAAAACCCCGTCCGCAGAATGGCTCGGTTGAGACCGGATTTCTGCCGGACCTTCGTCCCGGGATTTTCGGTCGTCCCCTTCGCGCTTTTCGTCATGTTCTTCGTCCTCAGATTTTCCGCATACACACAGCCATACTCCTGCGCGAGCGCATGTGCGGTTTTCCTGTAGAAGTCCTGACGAATGCAGCGCATCCGGCGATGGAGCTTTTGAATCCGTTCCTTCAGAAGCCTTCTCTTGCGTCCGGGCTTGGTTTTGTCGAACGGCTCGGCAAGCCCCTTTTGCGCAAGTTTCCTTCGCGCTGAAAGATTGAGCGAAACCTTGCGCTGCAAAACAGCGATGCGCTCTTCAATCTCCTTGAGCTTGTCGGTATTCAGATCGAAAAACCTTCCGTCGCTCAAAGCCACCGCGTGAACCACACCGATGTCGATGCCGATTTCCGCTGCCTTCATTTGCGGCGGCTCGATCTCGAACTCGGTCGTAAAGACGACGCACCAGTGCCCGCAGTCTTTGTTCACGTGGATCTGTCGAACAGTACCCTTTGTCAGCGTGCCGTCCGTATTCCGAAAAGCAATGGGGCGCGTCTTGCGATAGCGAACCCAGCCGATCTTCGGAAGCTTGACTCTGCCGTTGGCGTCGTCAATGTCCGTGGCCTTGAACTGCGGAATCCGGAATCCGTCCCCAACATCCTTGGCCTTGAACTTCGGCCACTCCTTGCGAGCAGGATCTCCCTTGGGACGAAAGCTGTCCTTGATCGCACGGTCGAGGTCTCGGAGCACCTGTTGAAGAGCCTGCGACATGGCTTCTTTGAGGAAAGCGGTTTCATCGGCCTTCTTCCAAAGGACGAGCTCGGCAGCCATTTCGTTGTAGCTCAACAGCTTCTTGCCGGCTTGCTTGCGTTCATTCTGCAGCGCCAGCGCCTTGTTGAACACAAAGCGTCGACACCCCGCACTGCGGCTTAGAGCCGACCGCAGGGCATCATCAACGTAGAGTTCGTACTTAAAGCCGCAGAGGATTTTCATGATTCAGTATTTTAATTGCGCCTTATATCCTTCGCCTAAAGACGAGGGTTTTACGGCTCCTTTGATAAAAGTTCAGTTCTTTGCTGGCACTCTGAAAATCAGCCCGATTGTGTTCGGGCTTCAAAGATTCGATAACCAGCTTCACTCTCTGACCTCAATGTCGTGTTCTTGCAAGAACTTCCCGTATTCGCTTTTATGCTGCGCGAAGCTCTCTTCAAACGGCTTTGCATTCTGGATTGCAAACGCCAGGTTCCGATAACCATCTTCGCTAAGCTCGATCACGGGAAGAAATTCACGATTTATTTCACGTTCGGACACCGACAACGGCAGACGGCGTTTCACAGCAGTCTGTCGCAAAAACATCCGTATGGCCTCAGTTGTCGTGAGTCCGATGGCAGCGAAAATTTCGTCAACGTCAGCTTTCAGAGAACTATCAACGCTCAAATTGATTTGAGTTGTTGCCATAGTGACCTCTTCTTTCCATTTAAATACTATTGTTCAATAGTATTTTATAGAAATCGCCAGTCGAGCGCTCCCCGAAGGGAGCATCTCGTCAAAATTAGTGCAACCATTGACAGCTCAGACGAAGTCATCCGGTCTGGGCTGACTGGATTGTGCAGGTGCCGTGCGCCTGTTGGCGTAAGGCCGTTTGCCGGCTACGGCTCCTTTCGGAGCAGGAGCTGACTCCGGCTCTGCTGGAGCAGGTGCCGGTTGAGCAGCCGTTTGACCCTGTGCCGGAGCACTTGCAGCAAGCATCTGCAGATCGTCAACGATGACGGAAGCCAATTGATACTTCTTGGTTCCGACCGTCAGTTCGCGATACGTCAGATGCGCCTGCACGCACACCAGCGTTCCGGTGGTGAGCTTGTCTGCGAGTTTCGGTGCGCGAGGCCCGAACATCAGGCAGTCGTGCCAACTTGTGCGTTGATCGAACGAACCGTCCTGATTGCGCAAGCTCTCAGTCGTGGCGACAGAAAAGCTGAGCATTTCAGCGCCGTTCTTCGTCTGCATGAGACGAGCTTTCTGACCAAGACGACCAACGAGAACCAGATTCTGATAACTTCTGAAGTTCATGATGAGTTCCTTTAAAAGAAAAAAGGGCACTCGATCAGCCCGCAAAGGACAGTTTTGAGCGCCCTTTACGGGTAGGAAAAAGTTTGTTAATGAAAATCAAGCAGCCTTGGATGCGCTCTTGCGGCGGGTCTTTTTGGCCGATTCCGTGGAGTTTTCCCAGGTTTTGCCGAAAATGATGCCCGCCTGCTCGTTAATGGCCTGAGCCTCATGCGGCTCAAGTCGAAAGAGCAAAGCACGCTCCAGTCCATAGCGCAAGGCGTTCGGACAGTTGCGGAAATCTTCGGCAATATGCGCCCACCGCACGATCGTGCGGGTGCTCATTGTCACCGACAGTTTTCCGGAGACGAACATCGTGCGAAGTTCGCCTGCGAGCTGGACCATCCTTTCAACGATTTGCTTCATTTCTGGACGTCCGAACTGCTTGGCCGCAAGCTTGATCACCTCGCATTCGACTTCGGCCGGCATGTAGTCGGCCTTCATCCAGCGGTAGCGATCGAGCGCAGCGATGTTCTGCGGCTGCACGCCGGCGTAGTATCCGGTAGAGTCGCCCGCGCCGGCCGAATTGGCCGTGGCGATCACCCGAAAATTCGGATGCGGATGAATCACCTCGCCTCCGTTTTCGGTAATCACCAAGGGTCTGCCTTCGAGAATATCGTTTAAGCCGGCAAGTTCGCCCGGATCGCACAGGTCGATCTCGTTCATGATCAGCACATGACCCTCCTTCATGGCAATTGCCAGAGGGCCATACGCAAAGTGCATCGTCGGAGCTTCGCCCGGCGCAGCGCTTTTGAGCATGAACTGCCCCTTCAAAGACTGAAATTCCAGTCTTGAATTGCACGTGATCTCCTGAACGGGCCATTTGAGGCGAGCGCAGATTTCATTGACGATCGACGTCTTGCCGCAACCGGTCGGACCGGTGATGAACATGGCGTCGTTATTGGGTTTGAGAAGAAAGCCCAGAATGTCTCTGAGCTGATCCTTTTGAAACACGTACTCCGGATGTTCCTTGGGAATATTCGGGTGCGGTTGGCGCAGAACCACACTGACTTTCGGCACGCATGCCGAGTTGCAGCGCTGACTTCCGTCGAAGATGTTGTCGAACTTGGCAAATTCGTCAACAGCTTGGGAAATCGTGGCTGGCCGGGATGTTTGATTTGCAATTGTCATGGCAGGTGTCTCCGAAAAAGAAAAGGAGACACTCAGCCCCCAATGACGGGAGTAAATGTCTCCCGATTCTTGGGATGAGTTTTGCGAGCTTCGACAGCCAATGACTGAGTCATTGACCTTGAAGCCATTTTGTGGTCGGAACAAGAAGAATTTTCCCTCTCATTCCATGGTCTATTGCTTCTTTCTATGAAGAAAGCTGGTCAAATGCTTTTCAGGAACCGATTCGATCCCTATCTGATAGGTGGCACATTTATTGAGCGGCTGCTACCGCTTGGTTTTGAGGCGTTTGGCATTACGCCGGGTGCTTCATTCCCGCCTGAACTTAACGTTATTTACAGGCTTGGCAACGTGCACTCAAACGAGTACATGAATCCAGCAGCAGATATCGAGTATGATGCACCTGCCATGACATTGGGCATCCCGCAATCGAAATCCGCGTGCTCCGATTATAGCGAGTGCTGTCAGTTTTAATCGGTTTAAATGAGGCGAATTTTGGACAAGAGCCTCGTTCCAATGTTTCGCAAAAAATTTCTTTGCCAAACCAATCGAGTTTGTGCGCATGTTTCCGACCTTTTGTTGTATTGCGTTTTGATATACAATTAGCTGAAACGTTGATGCCCAAAAGGAGTCTGTTATGAGTGTAGCGATTTCTGTCCGCCTTCCCGAGTTCACGGCCAGACGGCTTGAGGAACTGGCCCAAACAAGCCACTTGTCCAAAACAGACCTGATCATCCAAGGGTTGGAATCTATCCTTGCGTCGCAGCTTGATCGCAAGGTCACATATTTATCCGACAAGCAGTTTGATGAGGTGTTGGATTTTTTGAGTCATCCGACGCCAACTGACGTTCAAAAAAAACTTGCCAAAACGATGAATACCCCCTACACCTGGTGCCGTAAATGACAACTGCGGCTCCTGACCTAGACGGCATCTATCCGCTTTCCGCTGCAAGCGACGAGCAATTGCGCGGCTTTGACTGCGGAAAACTCTCACTCAACGCTTGGCTTGAGCAAAAAGCACGTCACAACGAAGCAAACGGCGGTAGCCGCACTTTTATTTTGCTTGCGAGAGATGGCTCCATCGCGGGCTATTACTCTTTGGTGAACCATTGTTTGGCTCACGAGGGAACTCGAGCCGTACTCCGCCGCAATATGCCAGATCCCATTCCCGCTATTTTGCTAGGACGGTTGGCTGTTTCCAAAAATTTTCAGGGACTAGGCATTGGGCGCTCTCTCCTGCGCCACGCGATTGAAAACGCCCGCCGGGTGGCGGAAATATCAGCTGCGGCGCTCCTTCTTACAGAACCAATTGATGAGGCTGCCTTTCGCTTTTATCTAGCGTGTGGATTCTCCCGTGTGGGCAATTCTCTGCCTTTTCTTGGCATCCGATTGCATTAACAAACCTCTTCTCAGAATTTTTGTGCTTCCTTAAACGCCGCCAAAGCCGCTTCTGCCGAGGCACGCCTTACTTTCTCCTCTGTTAGTTCTTTCGAAAGTCTTCTGACTTCGGCTCTTTCAACCTTCGCTTCTTCTTTGGCCGTGCGGCAATCTTCCTGCAGTCTCTCAACTCGATCCTTCGCTTTGGCAGCCTCGATCTTTACAGCATTGAGCTCCTCAAAAAGCCTATCCATCTGGCGGTCTCGCCCTTCGACTTTCTTAGTTAATTCAGCGTTCTCTTTTTCAAGTGCTACCACTACACGATTGAGCTCTTCGAGCTTTCCCCGATTTTCCTCACGAACATTTTCTTCGGCGGCGCGAATTTCAGATAAGGCCGCCTCCCAATATTTTTTGGAGAGCTCATTGCTCAGTCCTGAAAAGGACTCAGGCATGGTGCGATCAACATCCTCATCGATTCGTCTGGTGTACTCGCGAACCCCGCGGCTCATCGTGTCCAAGCTGCCGCCGCCCAAAGCCGTCTGCAGCTCACGAAGCGTAGGCAGCTTCTCACCCGGAGTCATCTGCATCAGGTATTTCACGACATCTTCGCTTGTCACTTGTCTGGCTGGCATTGCTTGCTCCTGCGATTAAAGGTATGACGCTCATTTTAGCGATAACGAACGAACAGGACGAACAAACATCATTCCTGCAAGTTCAAACTGACGACCTTCTTGCATGAACACGAAAAGCAGATACAGAAAACCCTCCTTAGCTGTTCACCAAGGAGGGTCTCGCCTAGTTTAATCAGACAGGAAATGTCAGATTAGAACGTGTGGAGCATGCCGAGCATGAGGGTGTAGGACTGGGGATTCCAATCCGTACCATTGTTCGTGCCGTTGCCCTCATAGTCGTCGCTGGTGTAGGCGCCGACAGCATAGACGTTGGTGCGCTTGCTGAGCGGATAATCATAGCCGACAGAGAAGCTCC
>CALUSA010000160.1 GCA_944323275.1 Candidatus Gastranaerophilales bacterium | reverse complement strand
CTGTTAATTCTGTGGAGACAAATGTGAAACGCCGTCATTTGCTAATGCTTTGTTCGCTATGCGTTTTGGCGCCAACAGCAGCTGCAGAAGTGGACGTTTCAGGCTCAGTTTTTACAACGGTGGGTAAAGCCAAGGGCATTGATCCTCTTTTGCTTTATTCAGTAGCGTTGGCGGAATCTGCCTTTCACAAAAAAGGCATTAAAACGGTCAAACCCTGGCAGTTTGCCCTTCGCACAAGTTCTTACGCCTACTACGGGAAGTGCTATGAAGATACTGTCAAAGAGCTTCGGCGCATTCTCAAAACTACCGATTCTGTCGATGTGGGCATCATGCAGATCAATGTCCGCTGGCACAAGCACAGAGTGCGCAAGCCGGAAGATCTCATTGATCTCCAGACCAATGTGTCGGTCGCTGCAGACATCCTCAGAGAAAGACTGGCCGCCAATGACGATGACTGGACCCAGGCGCTTGCTCAATATCATTCGTTCACCCCCGCCCGGGGCGCCTGGTACAGCGCCTTTGTTCTTGGCATCTACATGCAAATTTCAAACTCAGCCTCAGCTAAAAAGGGCAAAGAGCCTTTGCTCGCCTGGTAAAGCTCATTGCGCAATCGGCAGCTCAAAAATTTCAACGTCTCACGAGATGCATGCGCCGGCATGTTAATAATCAGCACAAGTGCGGACCAGCGTCACAAGTCGTGCAGCGCAACATATTCGGCAACAGTTGTTTTCTTTTCGCGCAGCCGGCATCAAAGCTGCAGTGGAAAAAAGATGTTTGCCGGACGCCCTGAAACAACCGGTAAAAAATAAATCTTCAGATCCAAAAGTTTCTGTGAAGACAACTGTCTCGCTACTCATCAAATAAACCGGACTCCTGATCCAAGAACACATGCGCTGCCAACGTTTGAACATCGCCGAGAAGGGATACAAGAGGCGTCGTATTGGTCGTGATTTGTACGCCGCTCACAGCCTTTTGCAGATTGATTCCACAAAACCAACGGCCGCAGTCCTGATACGATGACCTTCTCAGACGACTCTCTGCGTCTTGGCACGTTGTTTTCAAGATTGCTGATCAACTCCCCTGTTCTGCACCTTGGGGTCCGTTCAGAAATTCCGTTCAAGGAAAAAATCATCCGAACGGTTCTGACAAACAAAAATCTCAGCCAAGACAAACTGATTGATGATTTTCTGGATTTCCGTGCAGCAGACTGCAATGCGGAGTTGTGGAAATCCTTTCGCGCTTTGTTGTGCAGCGGCGAGTCTGCGGCCTTCCGCGTTCTGAATCTGCCAACCAGCATCTACGCGCTGCTCAGAGAGGCAACTGATGCCGACCTGCAACGAATAAGTCAAAAATTTTTTTGCTCATTCAGACTAAAAGAGTCATGCCGCACCCTCGTAAACGACGCCTTTAACAGTCGTCATCCGGCCGGATCATGGATGCCGGAAGCGCTGGAAAACTTTTTGTGTGCCTATTGGCTGAAAGTCTGGCAGGCCGCGCATAAAAATCCTTTTCAAGCCTCACTTATGTTCGGCTTGAGTGAAGATGTTGTGCAAAGACTTCCCTGCTTATCGCCTTTGGATCTCAAAGGATTCGTTGGCGGCCTGTCTGAAACTTCGTATGAACTCAGATTCAATCCCTATTTGATTGAGGGAATCATCAAATACCGCGAAGATTCGATGATTTTTTCCCTTCTGCAAATACAGCACACGCTGCAAAAACCCGAAGACATTCATCAGGCCCTCACGTGGCAGGAACCTGTGCCGGAACACAATCTGGCGGAAATACATCAGGATTTTCTGCTGGGCCTGACCGAGCAGGAGATTCTTGAGAAACACAACATCTCTCGCTTTCACCTCATCACCATGCTGAAACAATTGTCGCAGTCAGCTCTTTTTCGTCCGGGAAAAAATCAACAGCTTGTCCACCTCACCAATGAATGCAGCAAAAAAATGGGGGAAATGCTGACAATGTGGGGCATGGCACCTCAGGATGTCTGCAGCATTGCAAATATCACCAAAGGCCGATTCAGATCCGTGCGATCAGACCTCGCCTACAAGCATCTTCTGCCGCCCAGATACCACGAAACCAAATTCGTTGGGACACAGCGCTCCAAACTGCGTCTTAGAGACAAAATCATCGCTTCGATCTTCCTCAGTCTCTATTCGAGATTCAGTTCAAGTAACATCTATTCCACAGTGAACATTCCGGCTATGATCGCCGCTCAAATCATTGTCGAGAACATCATCAAGGAACCCAGCTTTGCACCGCTGCAACCCAATCCGTTCAATCCTACCGATGCCTGGGTCTGGTGCACCGATTTGCTGACCGCGACTGCCAAGCTCGTTCATTGTCCCAGGTGTGGCAGTTTGTACATCGCCCGCATCGCCGACACCGAATCCCAATCATTGCCGGATGACGACAGCTACGACCCCAACATCGACTATCTGCACCCGTGTCCTTACTGCCGCTACATCAATGCATACTGCAAATTCGGCTACCAGGGCCAATCGCAAAGGGTGGCGTTAAAAAGAAACGAGACCCGGGATGTCTTCTTCAAACTGCTGGCCAAAGAAATTTCTCTCTTCGCTCATTAACCGGAAACCAAACCTGCCTTTGTATGTGGGAAAGCAGGATGTCTACCACGATAGATAGTTATGTGTTTTAGCCAGTGAGTACAGACGGATGCTGGCAGGAACCAGTTACCGTGTGCCCATCAAATCCATCTCGCACGAAAGCGATCAAAAAATGAATCTCGATATTCTCAAACTCGGACTGGACAAAAACCCTCTTCCCAGCGATGTCAACGAATGGGATATTGAACGTCGACAGCAATCAGAAATCGAATCACTTGTGAAGTCAGTCTCCGAACTGAGCGAATTCATTTTGCTCAATGCACGCGCTCAAGAAGACATTTTCACGACACAATCTCAAGCAGCATTTGCGATGACCAGAAACCTGCCCAAGGAAGAAAGACAAAAAAACATGTCGCACATCAGACTTACAGTTCGCATGACGAGATTCCACACAGTTGAGATGAGCTGGAACAAGATTAAGTTCATCAGCAACAAACGCCGATCCGAGGGGCCGAAAATCTTCTCCGAGTACATCAAGCGCCCCCCTAAAAGTTATGCTTATTCGTCAGCTATCTTTTCCGGTGAAGCGGATTGGCTAAAGGCTTCAGGACCGAAAATTGAACAGCGGCTGGCGATTCTCAGACAGCAGGCAGCGATCGTTTCGGGCATTCGTGAAAGCCTCTTTCGTTTGTCGCGCCTGACCTATGCCTATCACGAACTCTTAAGACAAGATCGGCTGCCTCAGAGCAATGACGACCTGGCTTTTCTCGACGCCCTTATGGGGGCCGATGTCGATGAAGCCCAAAAGGCATCTCCTACATCAGACTCCCCCACAAACTGGATTTCAACAAGTGAAAAATGTCAGAAATGGATGAAGGAGCGGCAAACTTTTGCCCTGAATTCAACGGCTTAAACAAACATTTATAAAAAATTGCACCGGTGCAATTTTTTTCGGTTTGTTTTTGGAACATGATTATTGCCCAAAAGAACCTTGCGTAATTATCAAAGTGTGATAACATCCCGAACAAATTGCTTCTTTTGGGAGTCATCAACATGTCGGTGAAGCGAATCGCATTTGCCAATCAAAAGGGCGGCGTAGGCAAATCCACCATTTGCACACAACTTGCCTTTTATCTTCGGGAACGCGATAAACAGAGAGTCCTTGTTGTCGATATGGATGCACAAGGCAATTCCACGTCCACTCTCACGCACGGTGAAGATCCCTCCGGAACTCTTGCCAATGAGCTTTTCAAAACAGAGGCTTTCGACCTGCAGCCCATGACAACGGACAGCGGCATCGACTTGATCGGTTCACGTAAAAATGATCGTGAAGGCTATGACGTCGAAGCACTGCCGCTTGAACTGGTAGGGCTGCCGCGCCAGCATCTTGAAAGCATTTGGGACAATTACAACTATGTTTTGATTGACTGCCCGCCTTCGCTAGGACGAAAGCTTCTGGCAGCCCTTCTTGCAGTCAAATATGTTGTCAGCCCGATCAAGCTTTCAGGGTATGCCGTTGATGGTTTAGCAGGTCTTTTTGAGACGCTCTACGACGTCAAGGAAAACTACAACGAAGAGCTCGAAATTTTGGGAGCCATCGTCAACGAATACGATCGCAGCGCTGCCCACAATGTGTCTCTGGCTAATGTCCGTGAGGCCATACCTGATCTGGTCTTCCAACACCATCTGCAGCATCGCTCGCCGATAGACACCGCTACCATGGTTGGACAGCCCGTCTGGAAAGTAAGAAACGGCCGGGCCGCTGCAGAAGAGTTCAAGGCTGTATTCGAGGAACTGAAGGCAAAAATCGCTTCATCTGCACAATAGCCTGACGATTTAAAAAGAGACAAAGAGAATTTTCCGGTGATTTTTATTTGAAATCGCCCAACGAAGAGATTAGCAATGACGACAGATACGAAAAAAACCGGATCTTTAGCCGGATTGGCCGGTTTGAAATCGCTCTCAAACCTCAACAAGAAAATCAGCAGCTCCGGCCTTGACACATTGAAGAAAGTTCCGATTGACGATGTCGTAAGCGTTGAGCAGGTACGCAAAAACTTCGACAATATTGAAGAACTTGCAGAATCCATCAAACAGATCGGCCTTCAGATGCCGATCAACGTGACGCGCAAAAACGAAAACGGCAAATACGTCATCATTCAGGGAGAACGCCGCTGGAGGGCGTGCAAGCTTGCCGGCATGACGACCATTGATGTCATCGTGCGCACCAACCCAAAGGACGAAGCCGACCGCATGCTGCTGCAGCTTTCGGAAAATCTGCAGCGTGCGGACATGAATGTGTTTGAAATTGCAGATGCTCTGATGGCGCTGGAAGCTGTCGGACTCAAAAACAAGGAAATTGCTCAGAAACTCGGTAAAGCCGAGTCGTTCGTAACCCGAGCTCTTCAGGCTGCGCATGCAAAACCAGAAGTCAAAGATCTTTGCCGCCAGGCAAAGATCAGTGACATCAACAGCATCGCCAACATCATCAAAATGGATGCCAAAATCCGGAAAGGACCAGAGAGCTCATAGAAACCGTCATCAGCCAGGGTCAATCCTTTACCCGCACGTATGTCAATGCGCTCTTTGACGAAATCATGATCGGCAAAACGAAAAAGAAAAACAAAGGCCGAGCCGGCAAAAAGCCGCAGGCTCAGCCGCCGATCGCCTCTTTTGTTGTTCCAAAAGACGTTAAACCCGTAAAAAATGTGCGCTACGTCTCAATAGTAGGCTTCATCGACAAAACATCCGGAGAACCCGCACAAGGGTACATAACGCCTGACTACGTGTGTGAAGACGAATTCAAGGCATGCGTCGTATACAACAACGAGCTCACCACAATGCTGGTGCAGGATCTAACGTATCTTGGTCAATGCCCGATCACGAATTTTGATAAAAAATGACCCGCAAAAAATCCGGTTTCAGCCAGCGTAGTCTTTCGATCGTCTCGCTTTTCTATCTGCTGTATCTGATTGCAACGCGGGGAACCGAAGCAACGCATCAAGCATTATGTGCTCTCACGGGCCATTCATACCCTACTCTGCACCGCAACCTTCGTCTGCTTAGAGAGGGATGCGGTGTAGATATTCGTTCCAAAAGGCAGACCGACAACTCAACTTATTTCTACATCGAAAGCTGGGGAATTTTTACGCAAGAGCGGTTTCTAGACACGTTCCGTGAAAAATTTCTTGATCTGGCCATTGAACAAGCCGAAGAAAAGGCTGACGTGTAGCTCACAGGGCACCTTCGGGTGCCCGAACACTTTTTTGAGGCTCAATACCCATAAGCACTCGCAGCCTTTCCTTTTATTGCCGATGCAGACTTCGTTTCGGATTGTCGTATCGTCACAAATGAGCGTTGACCAGCAGGCATGATTAATCCCGTGTCGAGGCCCGCATCGGCGTCTATTCGCTGCTTAGCAAAATGTGCATTGCAAAGGCTATGGATATGTCCCGCCTCGCGATAAGCGGCTCCTGCCCTGACCTGCTCTTCAAATGTGACGGAAGCTTCGCGCACAGGCTCTGAATATGCCGTTTTCTCCCAAACTCCGATTTGAACTTTAAAACCTTCCAGGTCCTCGGAGCTGAGTGCACTTTTGGGTTCGCTCGTTGCACATCCGCACAAGAAAAATATTGATAATGAAAGACTCAAGAACTGGAGTTTCATGCATTTTCTCCAAAACCATCGTGAGCCCTGTCATTTTGATCCCCTCTTCCCGCAGCTCTTCGCCGTAAAGCCGCAAAAAGCCCGCTTTTTCTCTTCACAACAAATGTGAATAAGGCAAACCCAAACGGATTCAAGAGCTTGATTGATCGGCACAAAAAGGGACTGCTCAAATTTTGAGCATGTTCACATGGAATCGTTGCTCCGGGAGAAGCCGATAGCTTTGAGAAGTTTGTCGATAGCGTAAGCCGCCAAGGCAAAAAGAGAAATCAAAACCCAATTTGCCTGCAAAAAATCCACAAAACAATCCAAAAGA
>CALUSA010000159.1 GCA_944323275.1 Candidatus Gastranaerophilales bacterium | reverse complement strand
CTTCTGCATCAATTTCTCTAGCTCTATTGTATAATTCTTCAAGCCCTTTTTGTTTTACTATTTCTTCTAATTCATTTCTATATTTTTCATCATATCTAATTTCTTGATATTCAATTCCATATATCAAACTATCAATATATAATCCAGTAAATAATCCAGGATTATATAAATAAGGCAATTCCATTAACTTAGTAGAATCTACAGGATTCTCAGTTAATAGCATAATTGCTGCTCCCTTTCTCCTATTACTAGGATCTATAGGAGCATATATCTTTTTATTAGCACTAAATAATCTCATATAAGGAATTTCGTCAAGAAATTGCACGATTAATTCCTCCTTTTGTATTCAGATTATTAATAAGTTGAAATGCTCAGATCGTAAGTATCTAATACATTTAGGACATCTAATTACTTAAACTTATTAAAATTGGGGTGTTTAGAATGTCAAAAAGAATGTTGCCGGTAGAGCAATATAAGAAATTATTGTTTGATCAAATCTATGATTATTCGATTAAGGCATTAAAATATGCTAGTGATGATGTATTGCATGCAATAGATAAATTTAAAAATTTTGTAGAAGGAAAACATTTTTGGGCTCCATTACCGAAACGAGATGGAATATATTATGTACCAAACGATCAATTCTTTATTCTTACATTTGAAACTTTAAGAGATTATCTAACACTTAGAGATAAGAAAAACGATAAATTCTTTAAAAGTTTGCCAGATATAATTAATGAGTTTATTAAACTAGAAGATAGAAAGGTATATACTTATTTAAACTATACTAGTTCATATCATGGCATGGTACAAGAAGCATATTACGATATCTCATATTTTAGTGATGGAGAAAATAAATACCCCCTTGAATTTTTCCTTAGGGATCAATTTGGAAAAACTATTGAAAGTTATGCTACACCAACTTTTATATTTGCTACTCCAGATGAAGCTAAGGCTGTTGGGTTTATTTATGCAGCAGCCAAAAGGCTACAGATTGAAGTAGACGGGGCTATGCAAAAAATGGATAGTAAAGAGGCTAATAAAAATGGAAACAAGAATGATATCGATTAATGATTATAAATCTTTATTATTAAATCAAATTGATGAGCTTATTGATATAGACAGAAATACCAGTTGTTTAGTTACTGATGGCGTAAAAACAGCTATAGACAAATTTAAAAACTTTGTAGATAGAAAAGAATATTGGGTGGGTTATGGCGACTGCATTACTAAAGACGAATATAGGCATTATGTACCACAAGATAAAATCCTTGATTTGGCATTTAAACTAATGAAAGACTTCTTTTCTTTAAGACAGAGTTCCAAATCAGTAAGTGCAAATAGATACTTTTTAGACTTGCCAACACCAACTGGACAGTTTGAAGCATATACCTATATAGATTATGGAGCAGTATATCATGGAATAGTTCAAAAAGGATATTATACTACATACGATACAGCCGTACAATATGATAACTATACCAAGAAAGTTCCTATAGCGTTTATTCTTAAAAATAAATTTGGTAAGATTATTGAATCCTATGATTCTCCCCATTTTATATTTGCTACTCCAGATGAAGCAAATGCGTCTGGTTTCCTTTATTCGGTAGCTTTAGATTTACAATATAGAGTGGGTCTACAAATGCAAATAATTGATAAGAAAATAGAAGTTCCAAATAATAAGGAGGATAATTGGAATGGCGACAAACAAGAAACCACCGAAGCATAAACAAGGTATTCCTCCTCTCGTAAAAGCTAAGTTGGAAGCTACCATGAGAGAAGAGAATGTTAAAGCTAGAAGGGCTGGAGCAGAATATGGTATTCTCGCAATGAAGGTTGCAGGGATTATGGCTATTAATGGAAAAAATCTTACTGTAAAGCAGTATATTGAAATTGCAGATAAGACAAAAGAAGTTATTCTTTCCCTTAAGCCTATTGTAGAACTGGTAGATGAATTAAATAAAGTTTTGGATACTAATTATAGTCTTGATGATATCGTAGCTTTAGACCCTTCATTAGGGCAGTATATGTAATTAGTAATTTACGATATCTACCACAATATAATAAATCCTAAACTGGAGTAGTTCACTATGAGTGAAAAAAATAAAATAGATAAAGATAACTTTATCGATTTTCTTGCTTCGGCTACCCCGGAGCAATTAAATCAACTTATAAGAGAAAAAGGTAAACCACCTAAAACCTGGAGTCCTATATATTTCTTTAGGTATCCAGAACAACAAGAAGAAAATTATGGAGGTAATAATAATGGCTAATCAGGTAAATTCATTGGTTGAAGACATTAAGAAAAATCTGAGTCAGTGTAGTGCATCTCGTAAGGATGAGATGAGAGTTATGCAGGCCATGCTGTCTGATCCTGACTACGAGGTTAATGTCTATGGGAAAACTGGGATTGTTGATACCTATAATCCCTGTAAAGATTTCCGTAGTATGTGTTCAAGCATTATCTCTTCAGCTGCTAAGGTTCCAACTGCTGAAGCAGAGAGCATGATGAGTAATTATTCGGTCAAAAAGAATGAAGCTTCTTCAATGGTCAATATCTCTAAGGAGTTTATTAACACCTATCTTCATACCGGACGTAAACTTCCTCTTGGAGGAAGAGAAATGTCGGATATCTCTCTGACTCTGAAGAATGTTCCCGCCAAAGTTCGTCCTTGCCCTCACAAGATTGGGGTCAATGAGGATGGTAGCAATATGTATTCTCGCAATCCGACTACTGTCGAAGCACACGAATCCATCAAGGTGCAGGCTCCTTGTCCCGCTTGGATTAAGGGTTCTTCAAATCAGTAATTAAATTCCCAGGATAGATACAAATCTATCCTGGGTTTATATTAATGAGGGGGTAATAATATGAATCAATCTTTTAAACCAATAAATCCTATACAAGAGTATAGATCTTGCTTAGAAAAAGTATTATTAGATTATATCTCCAGTATGGAATCTGTACAATATTACGATAGAAATAAAGATTATGCAATACTTCTTATTAGATCAAGAGAAAAATCAATTGGTGATTGGGATATAGAGGTACTGCATAATAAAATCATATATGTCGATAAGGAAATCAATATTACAGTATCTGGACTATTCAATTCGATAGACGAAATAGAATTAGCCGAAGAGATATATAAAGGAATATGTAATATTGATGTCAAGTGCAATATGTGCCGTATAGCAGATAGTTTTACCAAATATTCTGGCAATGTATTTGGAGTATTTTTACTTCATAAAGATT
>CALUSA010000158.1 GCA_944323275.1 Candidatus Gastranaerophilales bacterium | reverse complement strand
GTCCTCGGCCTTGCTCGCATCAAGGATGCCGTGGTTGGTGTAGTCGCCTGCGACGTCAAACACTTCGTCGGCCGCATCGCTACCGATGATTTGAACGGATTCGGACGCAAAACCCTCTTCGTTGCCCTTCTGGCTGTCGCCAAGGTCGGTTCCGTTGGTGCCGGTTGCACCGTCGGCAATCGTCACCTGGTTCCAGATCGAAGTGCCGGTGTTGGAGTGTTCGCCTTCAACCGTAAGGATGTCGCCGATTTCCAGACCATCGTTGACGGACGAGCCGCCTGCGGCAATGGTCATGTCGTCGTACTTGGCCTGGCCGTCGTTGGTGATTTCGCCGACAACAGTCGTGAGATCGGCTTCGGTTGCGTCAAGCTTGCCGCCGGCAAGGTTTTCAAACGTGCCGTTGATGACAAAGGAGTCACCCTCGGCGTCGCTGCCGACCTTAAAGCCGCCGTTGTCGCCGCCGCCCGAGTTCGTCATCGAACCGTTGATCGTCGCGTTATTCCAAATCGACGTCCCGGTATTGGTGTGTTCGGCACCGTCAGCAACAGTGAGATCTCCGCCCTGTTCATAGCCAGAGTTTTCCCACGAGCCGAGTTCGATGGTCACGTCCTTATAGGATGCCGTGCCTTCGTTGTTGAGCGTGCCTTCGAATTGCATATCGGCATCAACAACAAGAACCGAGTCAGCACCCGTGCTGCTCACGCTGCCCTGCAGCTTGCCGTCTTCGAGCGCACCGATCACGATCGTGCCCTCATTGGTGATCGAGCTTGACGTATCGGTGGCGATGTTGCCGATGTTGCTTACGCTGTCGGCTTCGGTTTCGATCGCACCGCCGCGGTTGCCGAGATTGTCGCTCGTCAAGCCGCCGGCCACGTGGATCGTGCCCGAATTCGTGACGTTGTTGGTGTGCAGGATACTGCCTGCGGTGATGTCGATTGCGCCGGCATTGGTCACTTCCCAGGCGGCGAATTCGCCTTTCTTGGTCACAAGCGAACCGTCTGCGGAAATGTTGGCGTTCTGGATCCAGCCCACTGTCGACTCGACAAGACCGTCGGAACCCATGGTGAAGGTGCCGTCGTTGACATTGATCGTGCCGCCGTCGGCCGCGTCAGCCAGAAGCTTGTTGTCGTCCGTGTAGTCGGTCGTCCAATCGAAGTCTTCGGGTCGGGTTTCGCCCACGAGAACGAATTCCTTACCTCCTTCGACGTCAACATAGTCGGCATTAGCCACATCCTTGAAACCGATCGAGTAGTCGATCGAGTTTTCACCGGACTCAGCCGGGCCGCCGATGACCAGACCGCGGTTGGCATCCTGATCGGCCTGCGTGACGTTGTGCAACGTCGTCGTGTCGAACACGATGCCAGGATCGAGCACAAAGCTCTGATCAAGCGCTTCCTGTTCTTCCTGCAAACGATGTGCGGTGTCGACAGTGAAGTCACCCATGAAGTCGCCCAGGAAGTGCTGCTGCACCTTGTGATCTTCATCAATGAGGCCGGCCTGCGTAAGCGAATTTGCAACCGAGGCCACCAGTTCGATCGACCAGTCGTCGTCGTCCCAGGCCACGGTCGAACCGTTTTCAAACGTCAGACCGTTCTTGATGGAGTCTTTCACGTCTGTGACAGTCGTTGTGGCAATCACGTCGGTGATGATGTCCACGATGCCCGTTTCCGGATCCACGGCATCAACCTTAACCACGGAAGTGGCAACCTTTTCGAATATCTGATCCAGAGAGGTTTGCAAGCCGCCGCCGGTGCCGATCGTCACCGTTGCGCCGGAGCCGTCTTCAGGCGTCAGGTTGATGTTGTCGACGTCAAGCACACCGCCGTTGGTGACGTTGATGATGGTATCACTCGTGATGGTATCGACCTTCACCGTCACATAGTCGGCCGCCCAGTCAACCTTGTCGGCCGAGGGCAGTCCGCTGTCCGGGCCTTCGACGGCCTGCAGCCCTGCCTTGCCGATGTTGACCGTGTTGTTGCCGAGCATGCCGGAGGCGTTGCCTTCGTCATCCCTGATGACGGAAGCGTCGAAATGACCGCCTTCGATGTTGATGGTCGAGTTTTCAAACCATCCTTTGTCAATCGAAAGTTCCGTGTCGGCGGTCTGGGTAAACGTCATGCCGTCGGTGTCCGTGAGGTCACCAATGTTGAGCTTGCCGCCGCCCGCACTAAGGTTGCCCTTGCTCTCGGACGTGATCTTGTCGATCGTGGTATTGCCCGAAGACATCAGAGTACCGTTGATGGTTGCGCCGCCCGTAATGGAAGCGATCGCATCAGGCCCTTCGATCGTGAGCTTGCCGTCGGCTCCGACATCAAGACCGGCATTGACCGTCAGGTTGCCGTTGCCGCTCGTCACATTGTCACCGAGCGCAACATCAAGTTTGCCGCCGTTGACCGTGATCGTGCCCGTGTTGACGTTGCCGCCCTTGAAAGAGGCACCGTTGCCGAACGTCACTTCATTGCGGTTGTCGAGACCTGCGACATTTGCCGCACCGCTCGTTGTGATCGAGCCGGTGTTCACAAACGAACCGCCGTCCTGACCGAGCGTCAGGTCACCCGCGGTGATCGTTCCGCTGTTGGAACCGGCATTTGCCGAGACGTTACCCGAAATCAAACCGGTATTGTCGATCTGAGAGCCGATGATGTTGCCCTGTTCAACCGACCCGTTTGCACCCACGGTGATCGTCGAAGTTTCGGAACCGAACGTCCCGGAACCCGTTACATGACCCTGCGTAACGGTCATATTGTCAAAGACAATCGTGCCGCTGTTGGTAACGCCGGCATCCGTTCCGGAAGCCATTTCAACTTGCAGGTTGTCGCCCGAAACGACTCGGTCTGTCGAAACTGACAGCAAGCCGCCCTGTACCAGCAAGTCGGTAAAGGAGGCTTCCGTCTTCGAGATCTGGGCAATCTCAGCCCCGGAACCAATTGTGACTTTTTCCGTTGCCGCAAGCGTGCCGTTGTTGGTGAGCTTGCCGTCAGTAAACGTAAGGCCGTTTTCTCCCTCAAAAGTCACGCTGCCGATGTTCGTGAGGTTGCCCGTCATGCTATCGGAAACGATAATTTCACCGGACACATGATTGTCGAATCTGCCTCCGAAATCAGCATTGACGGCGTTGATCGCACCTTCGTTCCAGCTTTCCTTGTAAACATCAGTATGCGACACAAAGTCGTTGGCTGTAACGCTTGCGCCGTTGGCTACGGTGATGTTGTGACCCTCTACTCGGTTTTGCGCCACAGAACTGTCGCCGAAGACTCCGATATAGGAGTCGGCAGAACCAAGCGTACCGTTGCCGGTAACACTTCCGACTTCCACATTGATCCGATTGAAGTCAATCGTGCCATTGTTGATGACAGCCACGCTATCTGCTGAATCGCTGCGGATGATTAACTGGTTGCCTTCGACCGTTTTATCGGCGTTCACAGTAAGGTCGCCCACCTCAATTTGCAGGGCTTCAAAGACTGCCTTCGTATCGGATGCCTGCACGATATGGCCGCCGTCAATCGTGACGTTTTCCGTTGCCGTAAGCGTGCCGTTGTTCGTGAGCGTACCGCCCGCGAGTATGAACTCTTCTCCGCCTTCGATCGTGAGCTGATCGTTGTTGACAACATCACCGTCAAGCGTCCCGGAAAGCGACATTTCGCCAGTGTTCTCAGCTCCCGCTACGGTCATGAGATTGTCGGCCGTGAGGCTGCCGGCATTGTTCACCGTATTGCCGATGACATTCGTCTGATCAACCGACCCGTTTGCACCCACGGTGATCGTCGAAGTTTCGAAACCGAGCGTTCCGTTGCCCGTGATCTGACCCTGTTCGACATTGATCGAACCGAAGTTAATCGTGCCATCGTTTTCAATGGCCGTTGCATCGGCACCGGCATTGACAAGCAAATTGCCAGAGCCATTTACGACCTTTTCAAGCTCAACGTCAAGCAAGCCGCCCGTAATCGTCAGATTCGTGAACTCCATTGCTGTGTCGGAGTTCTGAACAATCGAACCTCCTGTCAGATTGACGTCGGTCTCGAAAGTCATCTTTCCGGTATTCATCACCTTTGCGCCGTCGACAACAGACACGGCTGCCCCGGCTTCAAACGTGAGCGTATCCGTATTGGTGATGCTGCCTGCGATAGACGAAGCAGCAGAACCGGCGATCGTCATTTCGCCGTTGTTCTGGATCTGTCCGCCTGTTTGCTTGAGCGAGTCTGCATTTACCGTTCCGCCATTGCCAAGCAACCCGTTTTCGGCTACCGTCAATGCACCGAAATCAGCCGTTGCACCCTCGGCATTTTCATAACTGCCACTGATTGAAGTGGTTTCAGACGTCAGCGTTGCATTGTTGCGGACAATCGAGCCGTTTGCAGTCGTAAGCGCATTCGTCGTCAGTTCGATGCCGGAATTTTCCGCATCGGCCGAACCGTTGGTCACCGTTCCGCCGTTGACGGTCAGCGTATCAAATGTCGCCGTTTTGAGGTTCGTGATCAACATATCGACGGTAGCCGTACCGACATCGAGATCACCGTAGTTGGTAATCGAACCCGTGTCGGTTCCGTTGCTCGTGAGCGTCGTAGCCGCAAACGTACCCCAGTTGAGCAATTCAGAGTTCGTCTGAGCCGTGTAGCTGTCAACCGTCAGACTCGAATCGGTGTCTTCGCGAAGAATTTCGCCGCCGTGTTCTGCTCCGTCCCCGCCGATATAGATCGTACCGTCAGACGTGACTGCATCAGCCGTGAAGTTGCCGTGCCGCACTCGCAAAGTGCCGTCGTCAAGTGCGACATTGAGCAAATCGCCCTTGGTCGCTTCGGCAGTTCCATAGGTGCCAAGCGTCACCATGCCGTCTCGAACGATTGACAAATCACCGTCAATCAATTGGTTGTCACCTGCCACCGACGCGTTTTCGCCTACCAAGACAAAGTGACGTCCGTCGGCCACAGTCATGCCGCCTGCGGCATTGACAACCTGCTTGAAGCCGATGTTGTTGTCGAGGATGTTGGCATCCGTCACACCGGCAACAGTTGCCTGGTCGGCGCTGCCGACATACAGAGCGGTGTAGCCGGGATTGGCTTGCGTCGTGTTGGTGAGCGTTTCGCCCGCAAACACTGCGTAGGCGCTGCCGAATGCTTCGCCGCTGCCGGACAGCCGAGCCTTGACACCGTTGGCCAAGTCAACGGTGAAGTTCTGGGCAGCCTGGCCATTGAAGGTCACCTGCAAACCGCCTTCGACACCTGCGCCTTCGTGTCCGCCGATCGGAAGATCGTTTTCGTCGAGCTTGGTGAGTACGTCGGAAACAACGCCTGCGGAATAGACTGCATCGTCAAAGGCAACCGTACCCCAACCGAAAAGAACACCCTGACTGATCGAGTCTTTCATGTCGCCGACGCCTGTGGCAACCTGCACGCCTTCGACGTCAACCAGGTCATCGGGCGAATCGGCATCAATATCGAGCGCCGTGTAGCGAATATCGCCGAAGATCTGATCAAGCGTCGTGGAAAGCGTGCCGCCCAGCAGATTCACCGTCTTTTCGTTTTCGGTGAGGTTGATGCTTTCAACCTTCAGCGTCGAACCTGTGTAGATGTTAAAGACGTTGTTGCTGTCGATCGTGCCGAAGGATACCGTCGCCTGGTTGGCAATGACAGCGTCGCCCTGCACACCGAGGTTGTAGGTGTTGCCGGATCCCGCGTCCTGATGGCTCATCGTGCCTTCGGAGACGTTGATCGTGGCACCAGTGAACCAACCGTTGTCAGCCGTAAAGGTCGAATCAACACCGCTTTGGTTGTAGGTGATCTCACCGTCGGTCGCAAACGTAACGACATCAATCGTGCCCGTGTTTTCAAACACATTGGTGCCGAGACCGCCGTGCTTGAAGGTCACCGATCCGTCACCTCTGATTGTGCCGGCGTTCTGCAATGAAGACGCCAAAACCGCAGTACCGGAGTTGAGCAACTGACCGCCTGCAGCAATCGTCATGCCCGTACCGTCAACAAACCGATCCGATTCGCCGGTGTAAAGATTGCCCGTATTGGAGATCTTGCCTGTACCTGTGACGGTTGCGTTGCCGAGATAGGAATCCCCGGCGTTGGTGTATTCACCCGAGACTGAATAGTTTCGGTACGCATCCGTACTGCCTGCATCCGCAAAGGGCATGATGCTGTGTGTCGAAACTTTGGTGCTGTTGAGGTAATACCCACCTTCTTCCACCACAAACGAATCAGCACTCGCCGTCCCGTAGTTGTAGAACTCGGTGCCGTTGCCAACGGTGATCGAATCGAAGTCCATCGAGGCTTCGTTGGTGATGGACGGAACGCCTGCGGCATAACTTGCCGTTTCCTGAGAGCCCGCCAGAATCGTTGTCAGAAGAAGTTCTTCACCCGTGAAGTCGCCGTTGCTGACGTTCGAAAGCAAGCCGTTGACGGTGATTGTGCCCACACCTGTAATAGTGTGAGTATTGTTCATTTCACCGCGTTGGCCAACCACTGTGTCGTAAAGATTGATCGTACCGTTATTTGTCAGCGTACCATACAACTCAGAGGTGTCCGAAGCCTCAATGAGATTGCTGTTGATTAGTGTCCCGGAAATGAACATCTTGTTGGTTTCAAGATGTCCCGTAGCGGTATTTCGTAATGTACCAATGACGTTGAGATCGCCGTTGAGAACAGCATGCCCCGCATTCTGGAAGCTGACGGCGTTGCCGCTGACATTCGTTGTACCAGTAACGTTAAGCTCACTGTCGATGGCATTGATCAACGCTCCAACGACTGTCAATCCATTCCCAACAGTTAGATTCTTATTGTTGGTCAAACTACCTGTGATATTTGCTAAACCATTAATCGTCATTTCTGACGAATTAGTAATTTGGCCGTTACCGGTAGTCTCAACATTGCCGGACACTGCCAACGTGCCGTTGTTCGTAATACCGGCACCGGTATTCGCAATGATGGAATTTGCATTCAGCTTGCCCGAAGTTCCAACCGTAACTTCAGACCCCTGATTGCGGGCAATCACTTCATTGACGGTGTAGCTGCCGTTAACGACGCTGAGTTTGCCGGATTCGTTGGTTTCACCAAGATTGACAGCAACCAGCGTACCCTGATATTCGGCACCGTCGGCCAAGCCCAGAGTGCCGAGTTCAAGTGTGCCGCCGCCTCTGACCGTAGGCGTTGAGGTTGATTCAACCAGATTGAAGGCAGCATCACCCTTTTCACCGATCAAGACGAGCTTCTTGCCGTCGGTGACATTGACGGTTGTTGCATCGTTGATGCCGATGAAGCCCGAATTGGTTCTCAGACCAGCATTGCCAACAACAACATCCTTGTTTTCGCCTTCAAGTTGACGGTCTACATAGACGACTTCGGTAAGACCGATGTTGGCGTCTGCAAGCTCATTTACCTTGGCGACATTGAGAACGTCATTCTTCGAAACGCCGCTGATGTTGCCCTGGAATTCGATTTGAACTGCGTTACCAAACTTCTCTTTAAATGCCTGGCGCATGTCGTCGCGCTGACGAGAAGTAATGTTTCCGCTGACATAGACAGTCCCGTTTGAGAACGAAATGTTTTGAACTGCCTGTTTAAGCTTGGATCCGCCATACGCAGTGAAGATGTCTGACAGAACTTGTCGAACTGCTTCAGGAACCCGGGCATTTGCGCCGATAACGTTAAGTCCAACCTGACTAGCAACACTGTCAAAAAGCAAAGTGTGATCCATCCTTATTCCGGTTCCGGAAGACATGGAAACACGCCCGTTTCCTGACAGGGAAGTGGAAACAGTAGTGATTCCGCCGGTAATGCTGAGCGTTCCGCCAGTAAGCGTCAAAGATCTCACACTTGAATTACTTTGTAATGTGGCTGTGCCTCCCAGCTGCAACGCCCCGTTCCCAGACATGCTTTGGAAAGTGCCGTTGGTGCCAGCATTCAATATCACCGATCCGTTATTTAAGAACGTGCCGGTATAAGTGGCATAGCTACCTGATTGGAAATCAACAGTTCCATAGTTTTCAAAAATGGCATTAATACCGCGCAGATGAGAACTGTTGCGAAGTACAACCGACCCGTAGTTGTAGGCACTAGCTGGTTGGCTATAGCGAATATTTAGATTGAAGAGCCCCGTATCAAAGATAACGGTACCTCGGTTTTGAATCGAGTCGGTGCCGCCATAACGGTCGTCTTCCATCCGGAGCTCGTTCATGAGTGTCCATTGAGCACCTTCTTGAACCTGGACGATGCCATTTAATGAAACTTCTCCTCGACTTTCGATAAAAGCTCCGGATACTCTTACTGG
>CALUSA010000157.1 GCA_944323275.1 Candidatus Gastranaerophilales bacterium | reverse complement strand
CCCCCAAAACAGTACGGGAAACTATCCGATTATCCGGCCCAATGAATTTGATGATTTTCAGATTGAAGGCGTACTGGTGAGTTCCGGCAGGCGCTACCGTAAATAAAGGAGGGTTGTATGTTGGAAACCGATCTGCTCAAAAGTTCGACAACAACGCGCTTTGCCTTTGGTCCCGATGAAGAGGACATCACAATTCACTACACGTCCAGACGTTTTGAAGTCCGGGGCAAGGATATAGCTGGCCCCATCATCTACGCATTTGATGACAAGCTTGCTCCCGATATCCCAAAAGGTGCCAAGCTTCTTGTCAACAGCAATGCCAAAACTGTTGACAAGGACGGCGTCTATGTGTTCCGTAAGGCTGGCACGGACTGTTTTGACATCGCTCTGGTAGAACGTCTTGAAGACGGCACCTACCGCTATGTCTCGGACAAAGAAAACCCAGAAACCGTAACTGACATCTCCAAGCTTGATCTGGTCGGCCGCGTCTGGGAAGCTCAAGTCATTGTCGAAATCGCTGATGGCGGGGTTGCAGGCGACGAACACACACCGAGCAGGAAGGGCGACCCAAACAAAAAATACAAAGTCTGGTTCCCTTTGTGGACCGACGTTTCTCCTAAAAATCAGCGCTGCTGAAAATAAAGGCACATGTATCAGCCGGGCCAAGCGACGCGATTGTTTAGGTGCGTTGAATGCGGCTATTCGTCCAATGCGAACGTGGTCACCGCAGGCAGCATTCTTGAGAAGAGCCGGACAGGATCGGATCACCTATGAAGTGAATCCCGTTAGGGATCAGCAGCAGAAAGGAACTTTTGCAAGCGACTGCTTGAGACTCTGTTCAGGGCGATCTAGATATCCATGAACTCTTGCGGATTCGGAATCCGCCCGCCATAGCGTTCCTTGTACATCTCCAACGGGAAGTGATAGCACTGCCAACGAGGATCAACTGACTTCCCGTCCGAGGTCTCCCAGCGAGCTGAGAATTTTTGTTCTTCTTCAGGCGAAAAATCCACATAGAGTGATCCGTCATAGGGCGCCACAATAATGCCGCTGTCGCTTGTGAAGGTATAGATTGGACCAACCTCAGTGTCCGGCAAATTCTCAGCAAACCAGCGCAGAAGTTCTTCCCTCCCAGGAATTTTTTCATAGTCCTCGCTCAGGGTAAATCCAGTCAAAGGATCTTTTTTCACTCCTGTGAAGACAATGAAGTAGAGATCACGCTGTTTCTTGAAAAAGTAGGATGAAAAATTCTCAACTAGTTGCGGCATCTGAAGCTCCTCCTGATTGTTTCGGATTTTCCCAGTATGAGTGCAACAGCGTCAAATTCTGTCGCATTCTCGTTTGTAAGCAAACTTAATTCTTTAAGGAGATTCCGCCGCTCGCGCACGGACTGAAAACGTCCGAGCGTGCACCTGCAACAGGTAGACGCGAACAACTGTCCAGCTAACCGCGAACGGCCTCCAGCAATCCGCCACTCGTGCACGAGCAACCATAAGTCGCGCACTCCTTTCCGCTATCCGCGTCCTGGCCTACGCATTACGCGTACGCGTCTCCACGCCTCGCCAACACCATTCCGTCAAGAACATCCAGACAACCGTCCAACGCATCCTGCGATACGTCATTACCGAACGCAACTCCACGTAATCACAAACCGGAAACCGTACTTCTCGCACGATTTTTAAAAGTGGCCTGAATCGGTCGTTCGCGGCCGATTCCGCGGAATGCGAACGCCGGCGGATTCCACAGATTGAAGAGCCTGCGATTTTGCGGGCTTTTTGGAGAGTTTTAGAACCTGAAAATTTCTGTCATTCGCGACATACTTCGCTACCGACAGCTTGGGCTGTCGTATTCCGAGATCGCGAACACGATTGGCTGCTCAAAATCGTCCGTCAAGAAGTACATCGACCGTGCCGTCGCCAACAATGCCGAGCATTCGGTGGCCGAGGCGCTCTCGGACTCAAGTCTCGGCGACATTCTGCAACCCCGTCAACGTAATCTTCACGGCCAGCTAGACCCCGATTGGCAGGCCGTTTTTCTCGAGCACACCCAGAAGGGTTTCTCCCTGAAGGAGCTCTGGCAAAACTACGTTGAGCTCGTCGGTGAAGTGCATACCCTGAAATACTCGGCGTCCTGCGGAAACTATCGTAAATTCGTCAAGACGCTGCCGGCTGATCTGGTCGACGGCTATCTGGCTCTCGAGTGGGCTCCTGGGGAGTACGTTCAAATCAACTTCTCGGGTGACGGCATCGAAATAGTGGACACCGACGGCGTGATTTCGGAGGCCCAGATCTTCGTTGACGTGCTGCCGTATCCCAGCTGCATCTTTGCTTACGCTACCCTGGATCAAAGCAGAGACAGCTGGCTTGACGCCTTCAGTAGACTGACTGCGCCCGCTAACGGCGCCGGGCAGCACACCGCTAAAAAGCCACTCCGCAATCATTGATGAGGCCAGATTCCTCGAAAATTGAGCCGCGTGCGCACTCATCTGGAAAGCCGTGCACGAAGCCGCAGATTTTGCACTTCAGAAAGAAACCCCGATGCTCTAAATGAACCACCGGGGCATCTTTTCTACAACCTTTTCATGGCACAGGTTTTAGAAGACATGGCGAAGACCAACATTCCACCGCCAATGTTCGACGACTTCCCCTCCGGAATTGCGTTCAAGGTCTACGTAGGTATACGTCGTGTCCGTCCAACTAAAATTGGCACCAACACCGTATTCAACCCATGTACCGCCCATGTCATCTTTGATTGTGTTATGCGCCCTCCCAAGGCTGGCATTGGTTTCCATTTCACCATCAAAGTCGTGCAGTACAGACACCCGTGCATAAACATTGCCTTTCTTTTCTGGGAAGTAGAAACCACCTCTGACACCCAATCGCCCAACAAAAGACGTGAAATCATCCTGTTCGACTCTCACACCATTGGAGGCTTGGATATCATCTCCCAAAACTGTTCCATACGTTAATTCAACCTGAGGTTCAACAAACGCAAGATCCGAGAGTTTCAAATGCCAGCCATACTCGGCACTCACACTCCAGGCATTGTTGTCGTATGAACCATCCATACCATCAATCGAAAAATCAGTATCGAGACGACTGTATTTTGCGATCAAATCCACAAACTGGCCGCTTTCGGAAAGCCATGTGCCGTAGACTGCAAACCCGAAGGCTTCGTGATCAGCTGTGCCATTAGAAAAATCTGATGATCCATCGGTGTACGTGAAAGCCCCACCAACTTTCCAGCCGGCAGCCACATCGTAATCAGCACCGATTTGAATGGACGTGTTCGTGCTTTCAATCCCGTCATATTCCTGTTCAGAACCATACAGACGCGCCCAGGTACCGACTCCTTGAGGTACATCACGAAGCTCACCCATGCGCTTTGTAAGATCATTCATGTCGTGACGCCATTGGAATGCTCCCAACAGAGCCACAGAACCAAACGAAGCTACTGTTGTGTTTTCTGTTTCACGAACATTGGCCAGCTGGTTGTCGCCGACAATGTCAGCCAAAAGACCATTATTTACTGCTCCCTGTTCAACTTCCAGCGTATTTCCGTCCGTTTGTGTTCTAACCGAAAGAGCCTGCAAGAGGGCATCTGCAGCTTCCTGAGCGTTTGCATATTGGTCGTTCGAATTTCCTGCCGCAACTGCCTTTATAGCTCCAGTGGTGTTGGCAACTGTGACGCCCTCGTTTTGCGCGAGATCGGTAAATCGAATCGCCTTGTCGGTACCCGTAAAATTGCTGATCTCATACTTACCGGCACCAACATTGACTACAGAGTTATTGGCTGAAATTGAACCAAGCTTAGAGGTTGAACCTGTGTTGCCTGACACACTTAAAGATGAGTTATCTGCCAATATCGTCTGGCCGGTACTATTCATCGTATTCGTGCTTAAGCTTGAATCTTTCTGAACGGTCACCGACGAGGTTTCATCCAGCGCAAATCCTGTCGATTCGCCACTTATGTCTAGTTCTCCGCTAGCAATCAATGAAGAATCATTCAAAAGCATGCCGGTAGAATTTTCGCCGACTGCCCGAATCTGGCGATTCCCAGTGATCGTAAT
>CALUSA010000156.1 GCA_944323275.1 Candidatus Gastranaerophilales bacterium | reverse complement strand
CCCTGCTGAGTCAGCGCAAACAGCCGCTTTAAAATCCGGCTGTATGTTTGATAGCTGATGGTCGGAGATGTTACTTGTATAGTATGGAGTGGCATTTTAATTCCCCCTTTTTCTCTCTTGTTCCAGTGTAAGATTAAAGTTAATTACCTAGTAACTTTACATGTAATTTAAGATTATATCACCCTAAACAGGACTTCAAATAACTGTAATCTGATGGTAAAATAATTCTTCAGAAGTATCGGTAATATCTGATACAGTGCGTGATTACAATTAACAATTTTCCGTCTGAGTAATACCATTAATAATTGAGGGCGGCGACCCACAAAGAAATGAAAGGGGGAAATCCCACCTGTTCCCACCACTTTTGTGGGAACAGGTGAAACAAATGGAACATACATTTCTAAAACTATTCACTGGCCTAACCAACTGCCCTGATGGTGAGGAAGAGGAGGCCGTTAGGAGAGATTTGAAGGAAACATACCAATCTGAAAAGATTCTTGAGTTCTATCGTGATCTTCAGATAACTCCGGAACAGAACATGGCGGATGTAATAATAACAATAGCCAATCAAGTTTTTAGCGGACTGATGGTTCCATATAGGTGCGTTGATTTGGCGGATGCTATGTTAAGATACTGGGATTTGATGTCTCAGATGTATCCAAATCTAATTGTTATAACGGCCATTTTAATTCGAGAGAGAATTCCGTCACCCGAGCAAACACTGTCGGAACTAGTAAGAAATACGATGGACGCCCCTCAACAACATAAATGGCAGTATAATGAATTTAGTCGTGCCATGTCCATTATTCCACCTTCTATGTTCGAGCTGTTTTCGGTGGAAAAAAAGAGTTCAGGCCGCAATACTTTTAACATAAAGACTCACTATCCAGAGCTATTCGGAAGCATTCTTTATGCGCAGGGACATGCGCCATTTGCTTCCCATCTAACTACAGCCTGCAGCTATCTTTCAAATCAGAGATTTTTTGAGCATTGCCTGCCTCACTCGTTTGTGTCAGGGGAACCTCATAGCCTGAAAGAGTTAGAACATTTTTACTTGCTAGAGCGTTTATTTCGTTTGGATCTGAAGCAGTACATATTTCAAGAATATTTTCTGCAGCTTCGTAAGCAAGAGCCTACATGGTCCTTATCCATAGAAGCAGTGGCAGATATTTTGTTCCATTCCCCGCTGGTTTTTTTTGAAATGCCAGAGTTCATTCGAGATGACATATTTGCCTATGTATTGTGCCAACCAGACCTGACTTTGGATCAACGAGCGGTTTTTGTCTATCTTATGCTACAATTTGAAATCTATCTAGTCCCGGTATGCACCAAAATTTTATACGGAAAACTAGCCTGCTACGATCCACAAACAGTTTTAAAGCAATTGGAATCAGCGGCGGCAGAACTGAATTTCCTGGATCACTACTGGCTTTTACCCAGAGCTGAAAATGTTCCTAACAGAAAAGAACGTACGGTATATTCAAAACAATTTGGTTGTTTTTCTGAGCCGGGACAGTTTGATTTGTCTCGTCGTGCGACTCGTACGGAATGCACCTTAGTGACCTCTCCTATACCAGAAGGGCCAGAGCAGAGCAAAAGAGTTTATCAACAGGCTCTGAGATGGGTTGATCCATTTTATGAGTTTTATAAATGATCGAAAAAACGAGTATACCACGGGGGCTTCCAGTTTATGGGAGCCCCCCTTTTTATGTTGGAAAAATCGGTAAAAATATATGTAAATTTTGCCCTCCTTTTGCAACGACTTATCACGGAAATAGTAGTAAAATCTGCACATAAGGAGGGACCTTGCGATGATTTCAAAGGAAAAAGTACAAAAAATCCGAGCGAATCTTAAGAAGGAAAGGGATGCGCCTGTTTGCGCAGCACAGCCTTCTGCCAGTGCTATACAGGCACTCGCCCTGGTCTGCAACTACGTACCGCATGTGCTCAGCGTTTCACGGAGGGGGGAGGATGTAAGCCCGCGCAATATCTTGGTACGTTTTGAGCTGCAGGTCGGACCGGAACGGACAGGCCCTTTCACCTACACGCTTCAGGAGCTGCGGACGTTGGACTTTGAGCAACTGGACTATCGTTGTCAAAATTTTTCAGGGCGGAAGGGGGAGAGAGCGCAGCTTCTGTTCCGCTGCATCCAGGAGCAGGTGAGGCAGTTTGATCTGACCGGGAAAACCTACTTTGAAAAGTCCGGCTGGACCGTTCTGGACGGAAAGCACTACTTTGTGGCTGGGGATCAGCTGATCGGTCAGAACAAATTTTTCCCGGTGCAGAACTTTGCCGTCAGCTCAGATCTGCAGCAGCTCCGTCTCCCAACAGACCCCAAACTCCCCTCTATGGAGACAATAAAAGTGGTGAATGCTTTGCTGGAATCCAATACGGATGTTTCTACCTGCGCCGTGCTCTACTTCGTCTATAGCATGCTCCAGCCCCTCTATCGGGAGGCAGGCTGGGACCATAGCTTCGTGTGTTACCTGTTTGGGCCTTCCCAAAGTCGAAAAACCACCTTTGCCCGCCTGCTCACCTCCATTTTCTGTGCGGACACCCAGGAGCCGCAACCTGCAGACATCTCTCTGCTCTCCACCTCGCCCGCCATAGCCGAGGAGCTGGAGCGATTTCCCGGTATCTGCCGGCTGGTGGACGATCTCTATATAGGATCGAGCCGGGCAGAGGCGCGGAAGCGGGAGGAAAAGTTAGGCGACGTCATTCGCATCCTGGGTAATCGCACAGCCAGGCAAAAATTATCTGGTCAGACGCAGATTGTACGAGAAATCGACTGCGGCGTCTTCTGCACCGCCGAGTACCTGCCCCAGGGCTACTCCACCCTGGTACGCTGCCTGCTTTTGCAGGTAGAGGACCCCTTTGACAGTGCCTTTCTTTCCTACATACAGCGCCGGCCGTTGGCATGGCCCACTTTCTGCTTCCGATTCTTGAGTTGGTGCGCTTGCCACTACGACACTATCGTCAAGCGCTTGTCAAAGATGCGGAACTCCTTTGAGCGGCAACGTGGTGAAAATCCTCTCCCGGAGGAGCGGTTGAAGGAAATGGAGTTTTCTTTAAGGAGCGCTTTAAAAATTTTGATGTTCTTTCTGAAGGAGAACATACCAGATTACAGTTGCGATGAATACTACCATACGGAACAAATGTGCCAAAACCGAATTCGTGCTTGCCTGGAAAACCAAGCAAATCTTTTGAAGCGGGCAAAGCCGGCACAACGCGGGGATCAATTTTCCTCTGCTCTGGCAGAAATGTACCTTGATGGTATGATTATCATTACAAAGTCCCCAAAGAAAAAATTCAAGGAGGGAGATGCTGCGGTAATCTACCATGACTGCCTCTGGATGCGGCCCCAATACCTGGTCTTTTTACTGCAGAGGTACTTTTCGGACAGCACCATTACCTTCCGACAAGTCGCTACGGAGCTGCGGGCAAACGGTCTTCTGAGCATGGACGCCTCGCGCAAAAGCACAAAAAAGTTGGATCAGACCCGGGCGGTCTGCATTTATCTGGACCATCTGGTGGATGTCTTTGGACCACCGGATATTTCTTCGGGGTGTCTGCTTGAACCGTGGTCTGATCGAGAACAAAATTA
>CALUSA010000155.1 GCA_944323275.1 Candidatus Gastranaerophilales bacterium | reverse complement strand
CTTTATGTAGTACGAATTATGGTACTCCTTGTGTGGTATTTTGGTATCATGAAAAAAGGGGGCTTGAAGATGTACTACTACAGCAAAAACAGCAGGCGGAAAATCGTACATTCCGAGTGCTGCCATTTCCGCAGGATCATGAACCCGGAGACCACTGGATACTTTAAGACCTTGGCAGAGGCCTATTCCGCCGGATACCGCTTATGTGCTCATTGTGATATCTTATCGAAGCATTACCGCAAGGAAGAACAGGATTTGCAGGAGTACTGCCGTAATAATGGGCTCTCTGTCCACCTAGGTAAGCGCGGCATCTGGGTCCGCTCTCCGAGAAGCGAGTGGCGGATCATCGCAGATGATAACCGTGCTGGGAGTAAGCTCTACCACAAGAACGATCTGCACCCAGGCCATCGCTCCTACGATTTGCTTACCTCTTATCACGATCAGAAGGTAAGCTACTCAAAACTTCTAAAGTATCTTGACTATATCGTTGAGCATGATTATTACCGAATGCTGAACCCCATCTATCCTGCCCAACACAAGGCGCCCCCGGTGAAGGGTACCAAGCGGTACCGGAAACATCTCAAGCAGCAAAAGAAGAAAGCTCGTAAGGACGCTGTTAGCAATGTGCTGACTTTGATTGAATCTCTTTCGGCACCGCAAAGAAAGACTATTACCGCCTGATGGAGGGAGGGACGAGCCATGCTAAAGCAAAATATAAAATATCAATCCGCAAGCCGTATCCCATTATGACATTTACCAGAAGAGAGGGAAGGAGTGGCACATCGACAGCAACCAAGGTGACATGAAATAAGTGTATGACTATGCGGCGTGTGGGAAGGTAGCCGATGACAGGGAAAGGAGATAAACGCCAATACCACTTTGTGTATGTCTCTAAACTAACCTATTGGCTTAGAAGAAATTGGGCGTGTCTAATGAATTGTGTTCTGTTTTTCTCGGAAGAGCAGGATCATTAGTATGAAATAAAATCAGATATGCGGTCTGAAGCAATTCAGGTCAAGAGTGGGATTCTATTGAAGAAATCTCCTATTTGTAATGGGAAAATCTTGCATAATTCGGACTATATGAGTTATCTGAAAAGCAATACTTAGGGTTATTAGATGCTGCCAGAAGTGCTTTCTAATGCTAATGGTCAATACCAAGTTGCCGATGGCTCCCAGCGAAGAACAGGTTTTTGCCCTCTCTGTATCTTGACGGATTATGCAACGGGCCTAAAGCCTAAAAACAAAGTAGAGGATAACGAAAAAAGGCAGGCAAAGCTTGTAAGACTCATCTTGACATTCTGGCATTTTTATTGACACTCCCCTTTGCTTATGATACCTTTTTTGTGAGAAACATTGTAAACGTCATAGCGCTCTGTTTCTACAAGGCGGATCGACAATGGCGTAGTCGGGAAAAAATCTAGAATAGAAACGAGGAATAAAACATGGTATTCGATCCTACGAAGTTCAAAGCCCCGAAGGCAAAGAAACTGCCCGTTATCCTATTGCTCGATGTGAGCAGTAGCATGTCCGGGGAGAAAATTGATTCTCTGTACGATTCGGTGACGGATATGCTGCAGGCTTTTGAAGAAGCGAACATCCAGGAGAAGATGATAGATGTTGCGATTATCACCTTTGGCGAAGAGGTCCTCCTTCATACGCCCTATACGCCGGTCAATGAACTCCGAAAGGCTGGCGTGGGCCGCTTCCATGCCGCTGGCAGTACGCCCATGGGCACCGCTCTGAAGATGGTGAAGGGCATGATCGAGGACAAGGACACTACTCCTTCCCACATCTACCGTCCGGCAGTGGTGCTGGTGTCCGACGGAGCGCCTACTGACAATTGGGAACAGCCGATGGACGCCTTCATCCATAACGGGCGTTCGGCCAAGTGCCAGAGGTTTGCCGTGGCCATCGGTTCCGATGCGAACCGGGATATCCTGCGCAGATTCTGCGGTGGAGATGACACACTTTTTTGTGCCGAAGGGGCTTCCGACATTGTTGATGCCTTCTCCCAAATCTCCATGTCTGTGTCCACTCGTGCCGCATCGTCCAATCCGAGCCGGATGGCAACGCCGAGTGATGCTTCCTTCGATTCGAATACGGCTCAAGACGAGGATGACGATGATCTCTATATTTGAACAAGGAGAGGATAACGATGGCGGGAGTACACGCTACCCCGGAAGAACTTGACAAATTTACGGGAACGCTCGAGAGCTACCTCGATATCATCGAATCGGAAACGGATCGGCTCAAAGCCGCATTCGGTGAACTGGGCGATAGCTGGCAGGATCAGCAGAGGCAGTCCTTTGAAGAAAAATTCCAGCAACTCACCAATGCGCTTTCTGGTTTTAAGCAGGATGCAGAAGAGCAGATTCCTTATCTGCGGCAAATTGCGGAGGATTTACGCACCTACCTGAGCAGATAGCCGGCTATGGGGAATGATGATGAGTCAGGTAGATGTATTTAACCTCAACGCTCTGTCAACAGTCATCCAGGATTTGTATACGGCGCAGAGAGAAACTGGCGAGAGTTGCAACGAGGGTATCCGTAAAGCGGAGCAAATGCTCCAGGATACGCAGGGCGAACTTCAGTTCAGCGAGTCGCTGCTTGCCGTTGCGCAAGCCGAAGAGGCGGCAAAGCTGGCGTTACAGCTGAAAGCGGATGCAAGGATGGCTGCCGCCGCGGCGGAAGAGGCCTCTGCCATAGCCAGCTGCAACCCGCTTGCCATCGCAGCCGCTTCCGCCGAGGTTGCGGCTGCGACAGCTGAACTGGCCGAGGCCACCGAGGAATACATGAGGGCACAGGAGCACCGGAATCGTCTGGAACACCGGCGGGATCTTGCGCAGAACTGTGTGGACCTTGCGCAGGCGAATCTGGATATGCTCCGCCTGCGCTACCAATATGGCATGGCGCAAGTCGACAGAATTGTGGTTTGTGGATGTGGCAGGCTACAGGCTGCGCATGATGATTTAGAGACATATCTTTCCCGTATTTCGCCGCAGGCAAGGCAAAGTATATATGATTACAGAAACTGGGAACCGGAAGAAAAGAGACCTGTCAACCCAAAGGAGGTCCATGATCGGCTGAACCCAGATGCATCCATGGTTGACGGGATCCTGGAATACCTCTATGTGACAGATCTGGGATTCCATGAGTCGATCGACCGCCTTTGCATACAGATGAGAGATGTGGAGAACACCGCTGCGGTAGAGGCCAAGATCAAGAAGAACGTGGTGGGACGACTATGCGAGGAACTTGTCATCCAAGCGTTCCGGCCGATAGGTGAGCGCATCGAAACCCAGCATGTGTGCTATCTCGACAACGGTAGTTTCACAAAGGTGGATATGATCCTCTACGGCCTGAAAGAGCCTCTGATCCTGGGTCGCGGAGAGAATATGGGGGGCAGAAAAAATGGAAGCCTTGCCATTGAGGTCAAATCCGGGCGGGGGGAGTATATCTACAGGCAAGCCGCACATATGGAGGTCCAGGCAAAGGGACATAAGTTGTGCGATGTCTCGTGTACTGTTTGCACAAGGGACATCAATGATCTGAGCCCTGAGCAGAAGGAGGAAGTAAAGAGTCGCCTCAAAGCGGCGGGGTCGCCGATCCTCGGAATGCTGCCCAGGAAATCGGAACTAGATGCCCATTGTATCCAGTTCGTGAAAGAGAAGGCGAAAAGTAACGATGTTCCATGAAATCATATCGGGTCTTTCCAGGACGGAAGAGACCTTTAACGGGCAGGTCAGGGATGCTTTTGGAAGATCTGTTGACGAGGAAGTTTTCCAGCCCGCTATTGCTGAGCTTCAGCAACTGGAGCGTACATACGGCGAGGCGGAACTCAGAGAAAAGGAGATTCAGGCCCTGACTTTGGAACTGCGCATGATTCTATGAATGAACGAGGTGGCGGATATGGGACAGGAAACCATAGAGGGCTTGCTCAAGCGGCTGGATGAAATAATCGTTCGCAGAGAGCGGGATTACCGCCGTATTGACGGCGAATACAAACGGGAGGACGGCACCGTCCTTTCAAAGGAGTATGACGAATACCAACAGCGCAAGAGTGCTTTGACACAGCGCGTTGACATGGAATCGATTGATTGCCAGAAGAAATTGGACGAGTTGTGCAGAAAGGTGCGCGGAGGACAGCCTGCCCTGGTCGACCTTGAGGCCGGAACCCTGAACCGAAACGGGCGGTTCCCACATTGGATTGCCCTCGGAAAATATCATATCCGTTATGATAACTTGGATTTCTTCGTCCCAAAGACATTTCGTTTCCCGTTCGAGAAGCCTATGTACATCGCCGATGACAGCCAGTCGGAGTTGCTCCATAAGGTGATGCTGCGGTTGATGTATTCGCTTCCGGTGAACAAACAGGAGTACTATGTCTTCGATCCTATTGGCATGGGCCGGAGCGTCTGGATTTTCAACCAACTCTTTTCCGATCGGAAACTGTTTCCACAGGGCAAGGTGATGACGACATCTGTAGAGCTAAAAGCTGCGCTGCAGGATGTTTCTGACTATATGGGCAGCCTCTATTCGGACTTTTTTAGTATTGGCAACGACTGCCCCAATTGGGCTTCCTGCAATCAAAGATTCCATTCCCAGGGAAGCGATGAGAAGATGCTTCCCTACAAGGTATTTATCTTCATGGACGTGCCGGAGGAAATGGATGCCGATTGCTTTTCCATGTTTAGAAAGCTCATGCTCCATAGTGCAGAGTGCGGGTTTCTGGTGCTGTTTTCCTTCAACGGCACGCTGCTTGAGGGCGAGGACAGCAAGATGAGGGCGCAGGAACTGCAACTGCGGCAGCTTGTGGACGGCAGTCTGCCGCTCCACGCTGTCCTCAACCGTGAAATCAAGGATCTGACCTATGATCGTCTGCGCATCGACAGCATCGGGGAGAAATTCCCCAATAGACAGAAACTGCGAGAGCTGCTGGATGCGTTCCAGGAAGAAGCCGGAAAAGATGACGACGCATTCCGCTCGTTTGACCGAATTCTTCCCCGGGAAGCGCTGTTTCGTGGGTCGTCCGCCAAAAAACTGAGTATTCCGTGCGGATACGCTGTAGCAGGGGGGTACGAACTTTCCATCGAGATCGGGGACAGAACGCCTCACTACCTCATCGGAGGCACGACGGGATCGGGGAAGTCCAATCTCCTCCACAACATTATTGTAAGCGCCCTGTGGCACTATAGCCCCGACGAGTTGAGCCTTTACCTGTTGGACTTCAAGGAGGGGGTCGAGTTTGGCCGTTATGCCTCGCCGGCTCTGCCGGGCATCGCACTGGTAGCGGTTGAGGCAGATACGGAGTACGGCATTTCCGTTCTGCGCCATCTCGATCACGAGAAGAACAACCGGTACGCCAAATTTAAGAAAAGCGGCTGCAAAGACATCCGTGCGTATCGAGAACTCCATCCAGAGGACCCTATGCCCCGCATACTCCTCATCATTGATGAGTTCCAGATCCTGTTTGAGAGCAGCCAGAGGGAGCAGACAATCGCATCAATGACAACGCTGGCAAAGCAAGGGAGAGCCTGTGGAATCCATATGGTGCTGGCCACTCAGACACTCAAAGGCGTAGACTTCGGCAGCCTTGGGACACAATTCAGCGGGCGGATCGCACTGAATTGTCCGGCTGAGGACTCAAAACTGTTCCTCGGCGGCATCACATCCAGCAATGAAGCCGCCGCCGAACTGGAGATACCTTACGCGATCCTTAATACTGCACAGGGGAATCCGTCAAAGAATGTGAAATTTGCCGTTCCCGAGGCGAAAAGCGAATCTATTGCCGCCAGGATGTCTGAACTATGTCAAGAATCAGACCGTAGGGGCTATTCCGCACGGACGAGGATATTCGAGGGACAGAAGTTCCCAGATTTTCCACCGGATGAGGCCTTCCGCCGGGATGACGGGTTTGTCCTGACGCTCGGTGAGATCCTGAGCTACGATTCGGAACCGCTTACTCTGAGCCTGCGCGCCTTGCCGGAGAATAACCTGCTCCTGTGCGGGCATGACCGGCAGATGAAGAGCGATTTTCTGAATGTGATCCTGCGGTCTGCCCTGGGCTGTCAGAGTTGTGAGGGGATCGTATACATCGGCGAGGATGGCTTGCCGGAGGCATTTGTAGGAGACGAGAGGATAGTAACCTATGCAAACGCAAAAGAGTTTGTAGACGCAAAAAAGGGCAGCTTTTTTGACAGAAAAAGGATCGTCATTCTCGATAACGAAAACCTTGCCAGAACGGTAGGATTCCCGCCGTCAGCCTATGCACCCAAGAACGACTATGTCACATCTTTCAAGACTTTCTGGGAGGATGCGAACCGGAACTCGACACATATCATGGCCTTCTACGATGGGACCAACCGCATCAAGGCGTGCGGGATACCCATTGCCGATTTTCAGTACCGGATCGGCTACGATGTGAACATGGAGGAGTACAACTACTTGCTGGGGAACAATGGTCGTATCATGAAGACGCAGATTGGCCAGCGAGCTTTTTTTGCGGATAACCAGACGATAACTGCCTGGTTCAGGCCGTACAGATTATGAAGCAGAGCTACGGTGATGGTATGGAAGAAGATTGCCTGATTATTTTAGATGGATCCGGAAGTATGAACGAAGAGGGAAAACGGACCGCAGGCGAATACCTGCTCCGCGCAATGGCAGGGTTTATCCGAGACTATTTCCCCGGAGTACGCTGTGGGGCCTACACATGGGGCGAAAGTGTAGCACATTACGGCGACAAGTCTGTCGGCGATGGCGTCAAGCTGAATGCAGGCGCACTGACGACCTTCGTGGCGGAGCATCCGGATACGCCAATCATTCTGGTCAGCGATGGGAACTTTTCAGTACACGAGTGCAAGGCGCTGAGTAGCTTGTCCGGGATCGAATGTATCCGTGCAGTCATGGTCGGCGCAGATGCAAACTGTCCCAGACTCCAGAAGATTATTGGCCGGGGACGCATATTTGAGTCCGTTGACGCAATCGAGTGCGTAAGGCATCTGCTGATGCGGGGATAGGTTCCGGGAGGTGTTTCGATGCTTTTAGATGGAATATCCATTCAAGGAAGTTACCATGGGGAAAACCAGGATAGTTTCCGTTGCGCTATGCTTGAGCGCGGGTTTGTAGCCGCACTTTCGGACGGCTTGGGCAGCCGGCGAGACTCTAAGACAGGGTCTGAAGCGGCCTGCGCTAGCACTGTGGAAATCGCCAGCGAACTGGGCGGCGGTCTGGCGGAGATTGAACCGAAGAAATTTGTGCGCCTCGTCCACACCCGCTGGCTGGAAAAGCTCAGCGGGCGTGATATTTCCCAGTGCTATGCGACGATACTCTTCTTCGTTTTTTACGAGGGACGCGCTTTTGCGGCGAGGCTTGGGGATGGGTTTATCGGTTTCTGGCTGGATGATTCCCTGTATGTCCTCTTCGATACGAAGGAAGACCGCTATGCCAACGAGACGGACTGCTTGACGGAAGAACTCGCAATCGAGAGTGTTTCTGTTTTCGAGAAGGATGTGGCGGAAGTTCACGGAGGCGTCATGTGTAGCGATGGGATTGAGTTTGAGGAGATGACCTGCGATGAACTGATGCGGTTTACAGGGGCCTTTGTCGAAGGATACCAGGGGATGCGGCAGAAGGATGTCACGGCGCATATAGCCGATTGGCTGCGAGATTGGCCGGGGTCCGATGATAAGACACTGGCCTTTTTCCTTGCTGGAGAGGAGCCCGATGATGAGGAAACAATTTGAGGACATATATGGCCACACGCATATGCTTACCAAGCAGATTGGTGAAGCCGGCGGACAGGGCGTGGTGTTTCGGACTATGGATCCGGATCTGGCCGTTAAACTAATCCACAACAGTGCGAAAACAGATGTGAGCGCGGATACATCAAACAACCGGCGTTATGCTGAGTTGCGCCTTTTGCCGCTCCCAGAGCGAATCAACCTAACGCTCCCCCGTGCGGAGCTCAAGGATGCGGCGGGCTATGTCATGATGCTTCTCGATGATATGCAGGAATTTGGCGGTGCATTCACGCCGGACGGTGTCAACGATGGCGTTGCAAATCCGTGGCTTGACGAGATACAGGACATCGCACCAGAATTTGCGGATTTCATCGGCGGATATATGGCAACGGGTGGATCAAGACGGCGCATCAGTGCATACCTCGGCGCTGCACGTGTGTTGTCGGAACTTCATGCCAAGGGCCTTGTTTACTGCGACTTCTCGGGGCGAAACTGTTTCATTTCGACGGTACCGGGAAATGATACTGTATGGCTGATTGATGCTGACAATCTCAGCTTTGCTGAGGCCATCACAAAGGACGCTGTCTGCACGAATGAGTACGCAGCTCCGGAAGTTATCCAGAAAGGGCTTTTTTCTCCCTGGTCCGACTGCTATTCTTTCGCAATCTCTCTGTTTAAGGATCTAATGTGTATCCATCCGTTCATGGGAGCCCTTCTGGAGCAGGACTTCGACAAAGACGATTTTGCTGATGATGCGGAAGCCCGCGCATTCCAAGGGGATTTTCCATGGGTCTGTGATCAGGACGATAACAGCAACAGCGGCGACTACGGGCTGGTAGAGCAACGTGAGATGATCTTGACCAATCGCCTTTTCGGGCTGTTTGACCGTACATTTTCTGAAAAGGGCAGAAAGAAACGGAAAACCAGGCCAACGATGCTCGAATGGTTCTTCGCGCTGGCCGAGGCGTTGGATGGATCAGTCAGATGCCAGCACTGCGGGATGGATTTTGATGTTTCTCTCGGCAAATGCCCGTGGTGTGATACCATACCGCGCATCGTCTCTCTCAAATCACGGAAGGGACAATCATCACTGTGGAAATTCTCCAAGGAGGCGGTGGATGGAGCTGAACTGCGAGTGCCTGTCCGCCTGATGAAGGGCCCTAAGCCTTCTGAGCGCGGTGATACGGCTTTTTCTATTTGCTGTGGGAAGGACGTCATCCGTATTTTCAATATGGATCCTGGATACGCTTGGGCGGTTTCCCTTGACAGAGGCCAATCGTTCCAGAATCTCTTTGGACATGCAGATATCCCGAATGGAAGCCTTGTTCGCTGCACCAGCGCAGATTCGAACGATGTCGTCATGATAGAGGTGAAAATTGAGTGAATAACGCTAAATATACGAAGATTGCTGATCTCCGTACAAACGATTTGTTTACTATCCGTGGGCTTACGTGCCGCCGGATCGGATCTTCCGAGATTATCGCCGATCAGGGACGGATAGAGTTGCGGGGCGATAATTTCTACCGGATGGTCACCGGACGCGGTATCTTCGATTTTTCTGTATCAGACAATCAGGACGAGCGCCAGCTTGCCGACAGGATGAAACAGTGCCCGTACAATCTCGCCTGCATATCCGGACAGCAGAAGGGACAGGACGTGTTCTTCTTGCATATTGTGTTTTTCTTCCGGGCGGATCGCAAGCCGAAACTCAACATTGTCCTCAGCGAAAAAGTCAAATTGGTGCTGCTTCAAAAGCATTATGCCAACGAGAATACGCTCGATTGTGATGTTCAAGCAAATTTTCTGCTCACAGATGGCACGGATTCTTGCTATGCAGTGACAATTGGAAAATATAAGACAGATTTCGTGGATAGTCTCCCTCCTGACATATCTAATGTGCAGGACGATAGCGGTGAGAACGACTTGGAAGATGAGCTTAATGATTACCGGGATTTGGATGTGGTCGGCCAGGAGCAGAAGGCCATCATCCTATACGGCAAGGATTATGCTTTTCGGGTGAAGCTCTCAGGGGAAAACGAGAACAGTTTCTTCTACGCGGACTCTGTGGATACGAAGATGCGCTATATCCCACCTATGGCCCTGTTTATCGGCGACCTGACATTTAAGGATGGGGAGCGATTTGCCGCTGAAAGCATAAAGCGGGAGCTTGACCTTACTCAGGGATACCTTGAAGTCTGGGACAAGTATACCAGCATTGAGGGAAACTATCTTCTGGAGAAGGCACGAAAGGTCGGCCTAATCCAATTTGATCGCCAGAATATTAGCTACATTTCCGGCGGTTTCCTTGTATATCCGAAAGGTCTTAGTGATGAGCAGCGCAAGCTCCTGTCAGATGAAGATGAATTACTGGTGTCGGAAGAAGTCCCCGTATATCTTTTGAATGAGGACATGACTTGGAAAGAGTACAAGGCTTGGCTGGCCGCTTCAGACGCACTGGGGAAGAAGGATGGGAAAAAACCGACGATCCTGAAACTGCTAAGGGCAGAAAAAGACGGCTCTTGGTTTCTGTCCATCAAGGATAACCGTACATTCCCACCAGGAAAGGCATCTCTGAGCCTTGTAGGCAACATGCTCCAAATTATGCGCCGGGAAGCTGCGAGAGAGCGCATCGCAAACTGCGAATCATCAAACCCTGCGCTGGGACTTTTGATTGAAGGCAAGAAGCCGAACATAGTCCTCGAAGCGAAGAAACAGATTCCAATAGAGCCGCTTTCAGCGTTTGTCAAGGGAAAATTGTTCGCCGACAGGGAGCCGAGAGAGAGGCAGAAGGAGGCTATCCGCATTGCCCTGAACACTCCGGACATTGCGTTGATACAAGGTCCGCCAGGAACCGGAAAAACAACTGTGATAACAGCGATTGTCGAGCGACTCAATGAGATATCAGATAAGCGGCAGAACAGCCAAGGGCAGGTGCTTTTGACCAGCTTCCAGCACGATGCTGTGCGGAACCTAATTGAACGGTTACGCATCAATTCCCTACCTACGCCCAAGTATGGACGTCAGGGGGCAGAAGATTTGAGCCAGGAGCGGGCGGTCGAGCAGTGGAGGCTTGCTTATGCGGAACGTCTGAAGGAACGAAATCCGGAGATACAGCAAACTGCTGAGCAGCAGGAGCTGTTCCTCCGCCGCAATGCTTATCTGGTTTCACCCAGTGAATCGAATGCGCTCCGATTCCTGGAATATGCGCGCAAGCTTAATGTAGAAAACGACCTGGCCGCGGAGATAGATCGGTTGACAGCTGAGATAGCCGTTCATGAAAGGGATACGGAGAACCAACTTCTAGAGAAACTTCGCAGGATACGAATAACGAAACAAGGATTCCTAGACGATGGCCCGGAGACGGCGGACGATGTGCTCATGGATTTGGAAGGCATCCTCAGCGCTAGCCGTCCCGAAAACAAGGTAATCTTGGATACGTTGGAGGAAGCAGCGGACTTCATCGGCGATGATGTGGATGAGATTTTTCTGGAAAAACTCTCTGATGTCCGAATGGAATTAATTTCCCGTTGCACACCGAAACCTGCTTACCGGATAGCTCAACCAGATCCAGCCGTGCTTGCGGTATTCGACCGGCTACAGGCTACACTACGCCGACCACAAAGCGAGCTCGGTGAAATCCTGTATAATCTTCTCAACGCGCTGGAGAATGACGCTGAAGATGCAGAGAGTGTTATCAGCAGCTATAGTTTCGCATATGCGGCAACGGCACAGCAAAGCGAAGGTAAGGATATCAAGCGGGCGAAGGGCACTATGCGGAATGGGCACCCGGAATACGAAACAGTGATTATCGATGAGGCTGCGCGAGTCAATCCCGGAGACTTAATGATTCCTATGTCACAGGCTAAGCGGCGAATCATACTCGTTGGGGATCATCGCCAGCTTCCGCATATATACGATGAGGAAATATTTGAGAGCATGCGCAACGATGGCGACGAAATCAAGAAAGATATCGTAACTAAGAGCATGTTCGAGTACATAAAAGAAAACCTAGAGAAGCTAGAGAGGATTGATCATATCCCGCGTACTATCACTTTGGATGCACAATACAGGATGCATCCTGTGCTTGGTGAATTCGTTAACTGCAATTTCTATGCGCCTTATGGTGAGGGTTTTGAATCGCCGTTGGGAGAGGCGTATTTCCAACAGGGCCTTTCCCCAAAGCCCTATATGTGGATTGACCTTCCATATCGGCTCGGAGACGAGCGACGGAAGGGGATTAGCCGCCAGAGAGAATGCGAGGCAGACTGTATTGTTGGCTCTATCCAAGCCTATTTGAACTCTCCTGAGGGAAGTGATCTCACCTATGGCGTGATAACGTTCTATCGTGCGCAGAAGGACATGATTTGTGACAAGCTCCGTGGAGCTGGTTTGCTGGATAAGGTCCGTGTCGGTAGCGTGGATGCGTTCCAAGGAATGGAATTTGACGTCATTTTTCTCTCCGTTGTCAGGACACACGGTGGCAACGCTACATTCGATGAAACGCTCTTGGGCAAGGATACGTCCAGTCTCGACAGAAATGGAGAGGAATATGCGGAATGGTTGGCATATAGGGAGAAGATTGGTATGCGTTACTACGGTCGTCTGGTATCTGAGAATCTGCTCTGTGTAGCGCTTAGCCGACAGAAGAGACTCCTGATAGTGGTTGGAGACTCGACTATTTTTCATAAGGGAAAATGGGACGAACTGGCAGAGAAATGCGTTCCCGCAATGCGCCATTTCTACGAGCTATGTGAGAATGGGGGGATGGTCATACATGGCACTGCCTAAGGTAATAAGCCTTTTCCGGCAGGAACGGTTTGAAGATCGATTCCCCGAGATACCCATCCTGGGAGAGCCTACGAACCTGTTCGTGGAGTGCATGAGTTATGACGTTCAATTCCCGGTGGCAGGGGTACCATCCCGTTCCCTGGACATATTCGAGGAGGCGGTACTACGGACGGTACGGTTAAGGGGTGCCTCTGTGAACGGTCTAGCGGATATTCTTTGCCTTGATAAGGATCTTGTATGGTTCATACTGAACCGTCTGATGGAAAAGGGGCTCCTGGACAATGCGCTGAACCTGACAAACAAGGGCATCAGGCAACTCAACCTGCGGAGTAAGCAGAAAATGGAAATCCGGCAAATTCAGGGCAGAGTATTCGTGCTGAAGAAAACCGGGCAGATATTGCCCTACATCCATACCGGCGAATTTCAGTCGGAGAAGGTGGATGAACTGACCGGGAAGCGGATCGTCCTCGGATTCGGTAGCGCCGGCAACGCTAAGACCGTGGCAGGTCTTCGGATTCGGAATACAGATTACGAGCCAAGCCAAGACAGCCGCCTTCCAAACCAGCAACTACGGGAGGCCGTTTTACGATTCAACCGCCTAATGATTCTTGGAAACCGGAAACAGATCGATCTCTGTCCGGGATATGCAATCGATTCCAGCAGGAATGAGCCTGTATACTTTCATCTCCAAGCTGTGATACAGGACGGAAACAGTGATGAAATCTTGTTTTCCGATGGGTTTGTCCCGAATATAGACGGAATGCTGGAATACACGAAAAGCTACCCCGATGCAATCAGCGATATCCGAAGCCGCGCTGTGCGGATGGTTGTATCAGCAGATGGAGCGGAAACCAAAAGCCATCCAGTAAGAAGAAGGTACTGGGAGATCGTACGGAACTATGACAAAGTGCAGCGGTATCTGCCAGACAAACCGTATGAAGATGCCACACCTGACGAGCGCAAGGAAATGGACAAAAACAAGCGGCAGATTGCGATAGATTGTTACCATATCCTTGAAACTGCCTTTCTTTACTATTTAAAAGAGAACCCCGTTTCGGAAACGATGATGGATGTCCTAAGACGGCAGACGGCCGCCCAGAATGGACGGACCGTGTTGATGATGGCGGAAAGCCTCGGCATGCGGCATACCTCGGAGGCAAAAAGGCTACTCTCTCATTTGGATGGAAGCCGGATTTCATCGGTCTTCGAGACCGATACGGCACACATGCATGTTTGCCTTCCTCTGGCTATTGCGGAGGCGAAGGAATCCCCCGATAGCCGCATCCGGATTCTGATTCAGAAGGATGGCGGATTCCTGCGATTTCTCCAGCGCTTGAGTGATGCTACGGCGAAATTCCGTCATGACGCCGATGCCTCCGGAGACGAGCTGGATATGTTAGCTGAGTACATAACCGAGGAGACATCTAATATCGCATGTGTCCTGCTCCCGAGTTTATGCCTTGGAGATGGTGATGTGCAGATTTCTGACGCCGATGGTGTGTCGCAGGCCCGTCTACTGGCGCAAGCAAGCCTTTCAAAGGCGTTCGGTCCTATCTGTTTCCAAATGATGTCTAAAGGGTTGAAAAACGAATGGATGCGAATTTCGCCCGATAAGACAGGGAAGGATCTTCCGGAAATGGACGAGTACACTCAGATACTTTACAGGATACTACAGACATCGCTCGCGAACGCAAATCGAGAATTCCCGCACAGAAGCAGTATTTCGAAGGATGAGGCAATCCGGCGGCTCATGGAGCTATATGGGAAACCGTTGCCAAAGTCCATCGCATCTGTGACAGAGGCATTCTACAAGTCGGCTGCACAAGGAGGGAATTCTTCCCTCGGCGCCGAGGCGCTCGTCTTTGCTGCGACCCACGATGGCATGGATGCGCTTATAAAAGCTGAATTCGTACAATCTGTGGATCGGATTCTCCGGTTGCGTGGGCACGGAAGCCAAAGCGCATCTCTGACCGAGGACGAGCATACAATGGGAGCTCTTCGAGACAACGTAATCGAGTTGATCAAGATGATAGGGGGATAAACATGGAATTCGCTGATCGCATCGATACAGGTGCGGGTCATGAACCGGAAGTGGAGCAGGGCAACGACAGTATGGCTGGGGATGCCAATCCAAGACAGGCAGCGCACCAGACATGGGAGCAGATCCTGGACGGGAAGAGAAAGGAACTGGATCAGCGGGAGGCCGAGCTGTCTGAGCGGGAGACGATTC
>CALUSA010000154.1 GCA_944323275.1 Candidatus Gastranaerophilales bacterium | reverse complement strand
GAACAACAAAAAATAGCAAAAGTATTAAGCAATTGTGATGAGGAAATAAGATTGTTAGATAAAAAACTTGAAATGCTGAAACTGCAGAAAAAAGGTCTAATGCAAAAACTCCTCACCGGCGAAATTAGAGTAAAGATATAGAAAGGAATGTGTATGACAGACAAGAAAGATTCAAAGCAAATTCATGTAATGTATGACAAAAACAGTAAAACTTGGTATGGAAAACAGGATAACTCAGATAGAAAATCATTTGCGGGAAAACCTACACAAGCAGACGCAATCGATAGAGCTCGTGAAATAGCTCAAAATAATAAACAAGAATTATCTATTCACAGAAAAGATAATAATCAAATAAGAGAAAAAAATAGCTATGGGAAAGATAATTTCCCTCCAAAAGGTTAGGAGGAAATATGACAAAAAAATATATTCCTATGGCAATATGTTATGATTTCGACGGAACCTTAAGCCCTGGAAATATGCAAGAATATGGTTTTATGGATAGCTTGGGGACAACTCCGGATAGGTTTTGGGTCAAATCAAATAATTTTGCAAAAGAACATTCTGCAGACATAAATTTAGCCTATATGAAGCGGATGATAGAAGAAGCAAAAATAAAAGATGTTCCATTTAACAAACAGGCATTCTGTGATTATGGTAAAAGTGTTAAACTATTTGATGGTGTTACGGAATGGTTCTCAAGAATAAACCAATATGGAAAAAAACATGGTATTGAGGTGAAACACTATGTTATATCATCTGGTTTAAAAGAAATTATAGAATGTACAGATATTGGAAAATATTTTGAATGCATTTTTGCCTCATCCTATATTTATGATGCAAATGGTATTCCAATATGGCCAGCCAATGTAGTGAACTACACCTCTAAAACTCAATATATTTTTAGGATAAATAAAGGGTGTTGCGATATAAATGATAACAAAAGTATTAATTCATATATTAAAGAAGAAGATAGACCTGTACCTTTTTCTAATATGGTGTTTATTGGTGATGGCGAAACTGATATACCTGCAATGAAAATGGTAAAAGTTAATGGAGGACATTCCATTGCAGTGTACAAACCAACTAAAAAAGATGCTAAATTAAAAGCAAAAAAATTAATTAAGGATAACAGAGTAAACATTATAACTCAAGCTGACTATCAAGAAAATAGCCTAATTGATAAATACATAAAAGCATTAATAAATAAAATTGAAGCAGATACAAATTTAAGAAAACTTGAGAAAAAGGATAATTAAAATATGCAAATACCATCATTCATAGAAGATCATATATCTCAGATACCTGCTTTGCAGCTGTTACAAAATTTGGGATACACATATTTAACACCTGATGAGGTTTTAAAAGAGCGTCAAAGGAAAGTAAGCAATGTTATTTTAGAAGATATTTTAGAACGACAACTTATGAAACTTAATGAGATAAATTTTAAAGGTAAAGTTTATCCGTTTTCTCCTGCAAATATTCGAGGTGCAATTGATGCTTTAAAAAATATCACTATGTTTGATGGTTTGATTACGACAAATTCCAAAGTTTATGATTTGCTTACTTTAGGTAAAAGTTTTGAAGAAGCAATAGGCAATGACCGTAAAAGTTTTACAATAAATTATATAGATTGGAAAAATCCTGAAAATAATGTATATCATGTTGCAGAAGAATTTGAAGTGAGCAGGACTGCAAGTGATAAGAAATATCGTCCAGATATTGTGTTATTTGTAAATGGGATTCCTCTTTGTGTTATTGAATGTAAAAGACCTGACATAAAAGAACCTATAGAACAGGCCATTTCACAACATATAAGGAATCAGCAAGAGGATGGTATTCCGCATTTATATAAATATTCTCAAATTCTTTTGGCTTTGGCTACTAATAAGGCTCAATATGCAACCACCGGCACTCCTAAAAAATTCTGGGCAACTTGGAAAGAACAAAAGCTAAAAGAAGCAGATTTACAAAAGCTCATTAATACGCCATTATCAGAAGATAAAAAAGACCGACTTTTTGCTGATAGGTTCAAATATGTTAGAAAATATTTTGATAATTTCGAAACTGAAGGCAGGCTTGTAACAGAACAAAATAAATTATTATATGCGTTGTGTTCTAAAGATAGATTATTAGAATTAGTTTATAAATATATTGTATTTGATTCCGGCATAAAAAAAATTGCCCGATATCAGCAATATTTTGCAATACAGGACACATTAGAAAGAATAAAAGTTATAATAGAAGACCGCAGGCAAGGGGGAGTTATCTGGCACACTCAAGGTAGTGGCAAATCGTTAACGATGGTTATGCTTGCAAAAGCTATTTCTCTTGAACCGCAAATTATTGATCCAAAAGTAATTATTGTTACAGATAGAATAGATTTAGACAAACAAATTTTTGATACCTTTCATTCTTGTGGTAAAAATGTTAAAAAAGCTACAAGTGGGGAGGATTTAGCTAATTTGATTACAGAAAACAAAGAAACTGTAATTACTACTGTTATTAATAAGTTCCAAGCAGCAATAAACAAGAAAAAAGTTATTGACAATTCTCAAAATATTTTTGTCCTTGTTGATGAAAGTCATCGAAGCCAATATGGAAGTGCAAATGCTCTTATGCAAAAAGTATTTCCGCATGCTTGTTACATTGGTTTTACTGGAACCCCGTTAATGAAAAAAGAAAAAAGTACAGCTGTAAAATTTGGTGGTATTATTGGTACTCCATATACGATTACACAGGCTGTTGAAGATAAAGCAGTTTTACCTTTATATTATGAAAGCAGACTGGCAGTCCAAAATGTTACACAATCAAGTCTTGATAAATATTTTGATATTATTTCAAGAGATTTAACAGACAAGCAAAAAGCTGATTTAAAGAAAAAATTTAGTACAAGAAAAATCTTAAATGAAGCAGAACAAAAAATTGCTAATGTCGCTTTAGATATTAGTCAACATTTTGAGAATAAATATAAAGGCACAGGTTTTAAAGGACAACTTACAGCACCTTCGAAAGCTGTTGCATTAAAATACAAAAAATATTTAGATGAATTGGGTATGGTATCTTCAGAAGTAATTATTTCTGCTCCGGATTCCAGAGAAGGCAATGAGGATATTCATGAAGAAAATACAAGCGAAGTGAATATTTTCTGGAAGAGAATGATGGAAAGATTTGGTAGTGAAACAGAATATAATACCCAAATAATTAATCAATTTAAAAATGCACCTGATCCTGAAATTTTAATTGTTGTAGATAAATTATTAACTGGATTTGATGCTCCAAAAAATTCCGTATTGTATATTGCACGTTCTTTAAAAGAACATGGACTTTTACAAGCTATTGCAAGAGTAAATAGACTTGAAGAAGGAAAAGATTATGGTGAAATTATTGACTATTATGGTTTACTTACAGAATTGGATGAAGCATTGTTGAAATATAGTAATATTGGAGATTTTGATGAAAAAGATATCCAAGATGCTTTAATATCTGCACAAGATGAAATTAAAACATTACCTCAAAAACATTCAGATTTGTGGGAACTTTTTAATGGGATAAACAAATATGATATTGAAGCATATGAGCAACATTTAAAATTTGAAGATGATAGAGATAAATTTTACGATCGTTTAAATGTTTTTGCAAAAACTTTGCAGTTAGCTCTTGGTAATTTTAAGTTTTTAGAAGAAACTTCTGAAAGTAAAATTGCAACTTACAAGCAAGATTTAAAATTTTTCTTAAATTTAAGAGTTTCTCTAAAATCTAGATATGCTGAAACAATCGACCGAAAAGAATATGAAACAAAAATTCAAAAATTAATTGATACTTATGTAACGTCAGATGAAATAATTCAAGTTGTAGAACCTGTGGATATTTTTGATGTCGAAAAATTTAAGGCAGAAGTTGATAAAAAAAGTAATCCTCGTTCAAAAGCCGATACAATAGCTTATCGAATAACTCGAACAATTTCTGAAAAATGGGAAGATGATCCTAT
>CALUSA010000153.1 GCA_944323275.1 Candidatus Gastranaerophilales bacterium | reverse complement strand
TCATGAGACATACTAGACAAGAAATCAGTCTTAGCCTGATTAGCCTTATCTGCCTGTTCTTTAGCTAGTTGCAACTGTTCTATTATTTTTATATCCGGGTTTTCAATAGTAAAATACATAATAAAGCATATTAAACTCTCTGCTACTGTTGTAATAACTAATTCTGGATGTGCCATCTGCAATATAGCAGCAAACATACCAAAGATTGCAAATAATAAAATAGGAATTAATTTCTTTTTATCACTTTTTTTCCAATATTTAATAACTAAAAATATCATTATAGTAATTATTAGTGATGATAACAAAAATGTAAATGTTATAGCTGGACCTGTTGTATAATAAATTCCATTAGCACTATCGGTATACAATTCAAATGGTAATACAAAAGCTATAATACTTTCAATTATTGTAAAGATTTTCATCCACTTATCATCAAATTTATCTCTTGTTATAACGATAAGATAAAACATAAATTCGTTTATCCACAACACAAAATAAACCAAATATATTCTTAATACAAAACCAGAAAAAATTTGACTAACGTAATCATATCTATATGATACGTAATCACACATTAACTGTATGATTAAACCTATTATATTTAAAATAATTAATTTTTTATATATTTTATTCTCTTTGTTATTTATTCTCTGCTTTGAAAAATAAATTATTGACAAACAAGCCGTATAAATAATGCAGAACAATAACAGCATCGTCATATTTGATACTATCATACTACCACCTCTATTATTCATTATAACATAAAAAAAAGAATGTAGAAGAATAATCTACACTCTAATAATACTATTTGCGAGGTACAACTGCTTGTTTAACTTTTGCACTATTTTTTGCATCATATGGACATTTTATAAATCCTTCTGTTTCATTCATCATACCTACAGTATCACGTTTTCCTGATTTAGCATGTGGAAATGATTCTCTAACTTTAAATATTGTTGGAACCAAACTTTCATCTTGAAATTTATAAAAAATCAATGTTTGAAGTTCAAAAATCTTATCTGCTAATATTTCAGGATTATCACTGGCAGATGTTATAAACTCCTTAGTTGGTATAATATGAACAGCCATTTTATTTTCTTCTACTTCATCTTTCTTTTCTAAAACATCTACATTCGCAATTCCATCTACATTTTTAATTGCTGATTCAACATCAAAGTTATAAACTTTTTTATCTCCTACCATACTGTAATCACTAGCTCTACCTTCAATATACAAGTATCCATCAGCATCAATATATCCAACATCTCCAGTACAATTCCATTTTCTATTGTTTTCATCAACATAGAAATACTGATTTGTTGCTTCCTCATTCTTGTAATACTCTTTCATTCTACATGGTGTACTAGCAAGCACTTCTCCTCTACAACCATAAGTTAATTCATTTCTATTTTCATCAAATATTCCTATAACCACTCCAGATAATGGAATTCCAACAGTTCCCTTCGGATGCTGATAATTATGTATTTCAGTGGTAACTCCTGCACCACCTTCACATTGTCCATATCCAACTTTTAATTCAGCATTACTACCATGTTCACGAAAAACAGATTCAATAGCACTTCTAACTTCAACACTTAATGGTTCTCCACCCTCAAACGGATATGTCAAATGAGAAAGATCTTTATTTTTAATTAAGGATTTATCCAAAAAACCTTCATACATACTTGTTGGAGCAACAGTATAATTAGTTTTAGCTTTAACTACATTTTTAACAAAATGTTTACGATCAAATCTTGGATCCATGTATACAGATATTCCTTTTGATAAAGGTAAATGTATGGATGTACTTAATCCAGTTGAAAACCATGGTGGTACTATTTGATATAATTTTAAACCAGCACGGAAATCAAATCCCATTTTATCATATGCATATACAGAATTTTGAAAACTATCATTTGTTAATAAAATTCCTTTAGCAGCACCCGTTGTTCCACTAGAATAAACCATTGCTAAAGGTTGTTCTTTTTTATAGTCACATACCGGAACATTTTCAATACTTTTTCCTTCTTTTATAAATTCATTCCAATATACTTCATTATTATCTCTATCAATTTTATGTTTTTTTGTTACCAATCCAAGCAATGATGCATTTAAAAATGGTACTACAACTGTCTTTTTAATACGAGAATTAGCAATTGCACCTTTAATATTATCGTAAAATGTATCCATGACTACTAAAACATCACTATTGCAATCTTCTATTCTTTTTACAAGTTGTTCATGATCAAAATGTGGAGCTATCATATTAGAAACAGCACCAATTTTAGATAATGCGTAAAATGAATACACAGTCTCTGGTATTCCCGCAGCACAAATAGTTACAAAATCACCTTCACGAATACCATTAGCATAAAATGATTTAGCAGTAGCATCAATCTTCTTGAACAATTCACCAAAAGTAGTTTTTGTTCCAAAATATTCTAATGCTAATCGGTCTTTTCTATTTTTATTTTTTTCAATTAATTCTTGATACACCGTTTTACTATTTTCTTTATAATCTGGTAATTCAACATAATGTTTTAACCAAGGTTTATCAATAGATGCTTTTCCTGTTAAAGGTCCTTGTACCTCTCCTAGCAATAATTTTTTCAAATAAATATCTCTTAATTTTTCTTCTTCATGAGTTAATTCTCTCATCATATTTCCCCCTCAATTTGTCGCATATTATAACATACTTCTTTTTAAATATCAAGATTTACAAAAAAAACAGTACTCAAAACAAGACAATAAGTCTTTAAAAGTACTGCTTTATAAATAAATATATAATTTTGTAACACAATAAGCTCTCACAATAAGAACTCACCTCTTGATATCTACTAGTTTACACAAAGTAAATGAAAAAGACAAGTCACTAATGATAAATTTATCTTAAAAATGTTAATTATTAATTTACTAAACAAGATTCATCTCTTTTGAAGAGTAAGTTATCCATTTTCTCGTAATTTTTCTAGCTTTTCTAAAAACTCTTTTGGAGGATCAACTTCAAAAAACAATTCTTTACCAGTAGTAGGATGCTTAAACTTAATACTTTTAGAATGTAACATCTGTCCAAACTCTGTAGATTTTCCTCTTCCATATAATGGATCATTAGAAACAGGATGACCAATATATGCCATATGAAC
>CALUSA010000152.1 GCA_944323275.1 Candidatus Gastranaerophilales bacterium | reverse complement strand
ATTTTTTCAATAAGACAGTATTTTAATTCCTTTAACTTCAATTTTTTTTTTTTTTATAATGATACCGGTTCTTCAAAAAGATAATAAAGATGTACATTATGGCCGCTCAATGCCACATAATTGGGTAGGGGATAAGCATAAAATTGTTTATGTTTTTCGGCTCTCTCTAAGAAAAATCTTAATTTCTTCGGAGTTACACCATCAATATCCAATATGAGCGCAAAACACTTAGAAGCTCTTTCCTGAGTATTTCTCCGGCCAAAATAAGTTATTCCATTCATTATCGCGAAATCGGCCGCCTGCATTTCCGGTAAGACTTCTTCAAAGTTATCGTCGGTAAACACTCTATAATATCCATTTTCTTCATTCCAATTACGAAAATATCCCAAAGGATTTCCCTTTAAGTTATTCTTTTCTTTGTTCTTTTGTATATAACCACAACCAACCTGAAAAATATCTCTATATACATCAACCGGATTCTCCGGAAGTTTACCAATAGCAGTCATAAAATCTTCTAACGTATCATAACTGAATAAAATACTCATATTTATACCCCCTTAATTAAAATATAGCATAGGACGGCTTATATTATCAACATGTTTTTTGGCAATAAAAAATACTACTAAACCATTGAAGGACGGCTTATATTATCAACATATTTTTTGGCAATTTTAAAAGGGCATGTATATAAACATACCCTTTTTTATTTTATTCTACTCGATACAGCGCATAAAATTCGCGTCTGCGGCGTTTTTTATAAGCTATTAGTATGTTTCTATGTCTTCTTTTTTTTATTATCTTAACGAGTAAATTTAAGAATAACCATATAATTACTAAAATCCATAACATAGTTGGTTCCTCCTTATTTGTTTCAAACTGGTTAGCAGTACGAACTGTATTAAATAAATAAGGCATTTTACATAATCTCAAATTATCGGGCGACGAGCGCAACATTCGAAGAATGTCGGATAATTTCGATTATGTAAAATGCCGTTGTTACGAATGATAATGAGTAACATAACCACTGCCTAAAATGAGCGGGAGCGTTACCTTTGACAAACTTTCATTCGGCACGTTATCGCCACATTTCAGTGGTGATTATGTGCCGCCGCTTCTGAACGGTAAGTACAGTCTGCCATTTAGGCAGTCTGTACCCGTGAAGAAGCGTACCTCTTATTATAACGCCGGAGGCTCTTTCAACGCCGGAGGCACCATATTATCTATAATGATACCGACAGCTTTTTCTACGGTAGTCAATACGCTATTAACAGCCTTTATTACTACTTTCGGATCATCAGTTTTGGCGTACTTCCTTATGTACTCATAACTCTGTTTCTCATAGCCTTTTTCATCTGCCAATATACATAACACGGCTGCGCCTAGTTCAGCTACTATTTCGGCCTTAGCTGAATCAATGCTTAATACGTCTTCAAATGTGTTATGAGCGAAGTGTACAGCTTCATGGGCTAGAACAACGTAACTTTCGGAATGTAACTTAATTGTATTATCGGCCGGACGATAACTACCTAATGCGGTTCCTCTCATAGCTGACCAGTCAACGGTTGCGCCCATAGCTTCTACCGCTTCTATTAGTCTTTCCATGTTTAAAGTTAGTCTTTCCGGCTTATAATCAGCTCTTTTTATGGGTTCTCCGTCAGTACATTCAATCGCGAATACCGGCAGACCTTTGAACCCAATCAGCTTTATTTCTTCTTCTCCCGTTTCTTCGTCAATAATCTTCTTTGTCATAGGAGCTATAATTTGAAATGCTTTAGCTCCCTTCTTAACCTGTCTGCCTATAGATTGCCATTGTAGATATGTACGGGCATCTTCGGTTCGGCCTATCATCAACATGATAAGCCTATTGAGTATACTCCAATTATCTGACGGAATAACATCTTCATCAGAGCGGCGGCGTATAATGCTGATGGCTAATTGTTCGGTAAACTCCTCTCTTTCAAACATGGTTAGGATTTCCTTTACAGCGTCTTTGAAGTTTTTCATTTTACATTCTCCTTTCTTTTGTAAAAAAAAAGACCTTACCGAAAATACGGTAAAGTCCAATGGGGGCGGGCTATAATATTCAGCCGCTTAAAACCAATAATAAGTAGTTCCTGCTCGGAATTTTTATAATTCCGGATTACAATATAAAATTTTAATAGATTGAAAATAATATATTATAGCCGGTAATGATATATATGAACGCCATGAACTGGCGGAATTTTTAATACAAAGGAAAATTTAAAATAATGTTAAACTTCAAAGAACTCCGTAAACATTATGGTTACACTCTAGAATCAGTCGCAATGGCTACAGGTCTTTCGATTGGTACTATTCATTATGCAGAGAACGGTATCGACATGAAAATCAGTACCTATAATAAACTTTCAGATTTCTATAAATCACAGGAGAATAATGCCGAGAATTTAAAATATATACAGATAGAGCCGGAACATTTTAATTGGATAAGAAAGTATTTCTTCGGCTTCACCTTACAGTATGTGGCGGATGGAACAGGTTTAAGTCCTAGAACAATCAGTAACGCCGAAAAAGGTAAATGCGATAAACTATCCTCGATTAGGAAGATTCAGGCTTACTATATGCAACAGTATCAATACCGGAAGAATTATCCTCAACGCTGGCCTTTAGTAAAGGAATACGCTTTATGTTAAATGCAGAAGCTACGGCATTAAGCCTGAATAATATCGAAAATCAGATACAATATATAAAATCCAAACGCCCTTATATTAAAGCTGTATGCAGGTTAGATAACAGCCCGGCCATAAAAGCGGATTATCTTCATGGTGTTGACGCTGTAGGTATAGGTATTGACGGCCGAAACTATAATATTCAATTTAAAACTCGTCAAAAAGGAAATAATGATTTCGTACTTATCGCCAAAAGATTGACCGGAAACACTATTGAATCTCTAAACCTCGGTTTCCGGCACGGTGATTATCATTATGCTTTTGATTTGGAAGAAGCTGACATCTTTGTTGAAAATATCGGTGGTAAAAATTACAATATTAGCAGAGAAGAAATTAATGCCATTGAAGAATATATGGCCGAATCTTTGTATAAGTATATCTCTGGCATACAGCCTCGATATTTTTATAAAGATAACGGCGATAAAATTTTCTCCGGCGATTACTATGTTTTTATAAAGCCTGAAAAATTAAATGAATTAAGAAGTATTCTTCATGGATTAAGCCTATAGAAAGGAGATACACTGGCCTTTAAGTATATCTTTAAATAAGATATACTTATTATAGTTATAAAGAATAATAATGTGACGGTTTTGTCGGAAAAATTTATACTAAAATACTCGGAAGCCGCTTAAAATCCGGCTTTCGGGAATTTTAGTTTTTCCTACAAATCTTCATGAGCTTCTTAACCGTTCTTTTATTTTGTCACAAAACCGGAACTCATATAGCCAGTTGATTTTCTATGATTCATACGATCCAACTCAAATACATCTTAACTTTAAGCGAGCTTATTAGCCTTTATAATTCATATTGCGAAGACCATACTGATAACGCCGCAGAAATAAGGAACTCCTTTAATAATTTTCTTTCTAGGTACAGAAGAAATACTGTAGCCGTTTTTATTATACCAACGGAAATATACGGCATTACTTATATTAAATTTGTATTTAATCCTGATATACCGTTCTATGTTTTTATGTATATAACAGTCGATTGTCAATGCCTTATCTATTCGGACTTAACTTTCGACCTGTTCGAGCCAAGCGAAGAAAGTATTAAAGCCTTATGTTATGCGTATAGCTATAGAATGATTAGACTATTTCCGGTTCTTGAAACGGACGCTTTTTTATTATCTCCTGATTCTGATGAAATGAGTAACCTGGCCAGGATCGTTTTTCTTCCTCTCGCTAATACCCGGAGAATTGATTTTGCGTACAATCTTCGTTCTGATGAAACAGCTTTAACTTTAGATATGGTTGGTAAATCATATAATGATGTACGAAAAATACCGGAAGACTTCGAAGATAATAACAATCTATTCGCTAAATCTCATTCCAAAAAGCCATCTTCCGTAACTAAATTGTACGATAAGCACTTATATTATAATTACCTAAAAGAAGTAAGGCCTAACTTATATGTATCTGATGTATTAATTGATTCATCTATGAATATTCTGCGATATGAATATCAAAGGAATAACCTTAGTCGTGATTGGATAAATAATAATTTCAATCGTCCTACTTTAATTGACGATAATTTTAACTCTCCGCTTTGTTTTTTTAATAAGCCCTGTATTGAACGGCTTTTAAACAACGAATTTAATAAACATATCGGTTCAGGTAACTGGTGTAAAGATTATACAATGACTAAGATAATCAATGAATCTGATATATCTCCATTAAAAAAACGGAAAATGTTAAAGGACATAGCTCCAATCATCTCACAGAGCAGATCCATAAAGACCGCTGAAAAAAATTATATAAGCGGAACATATTCTGTTAAAGGTAGAATTATAAGCGGTTCTAAAACTACATTCCGGGCATATATGAGTTTATTCAATCAGCTCGGAGTTAATCCCATGCGAATCCCTGACAGATATGTCAGTCAGTACCTTCGTGAAACTGGAAGAACTCTAAACATTATTCATAATCCGATAAATAATATCATACCGTCACCACATTATGATTATCATAATTATCTTTCACGGTCGCCATTAAGCTACCGTTTGAAGAATATAAATGACTACTACATAGAGCATTTTTTCAGTATTCAAAATGAGAATTGTTTAAATATATAAAATCCACAGTAATTAAAAAGCGGCCTTTAGCACCCTTCTTTTTATCGAAAAAAGCGCTAAAAACCGCTAAAATAATAGGTTCCACTAAAAATTTTTCTTTAAACTTCCGATTTTAAAAAACGAATTTTATTTATTAGATTTTCTCCTATTACATGATTTACATAACATTTGACAGTTATCTATGGTAGTATGACCGCCTTCACTCCATGGCGTGATATGGTCGGCTTCCATTTCGTCAATTTCAAATTCATTACCACAAATTTTACATTTATGCTTCTGTTGTTCGTAAACTTTTCTTTTAGTCTTATCGTCAAAAGCTCTTAAATTCAGGTATCGTTCGTCCTTTGTCAGTAAGTACGGATAGATACCTGCATTTTTTTGTACATCATCATCGTCCATCAATCTAAGAACTTCTGATTCTAAAAAATCTACATCATAATCAACATCTTCGTATTTGTTATATAACAGACCCCATTCTATTCCTTTCATTTCTTTACGATATTTATGAAAAATTGAATTTACCCATTCAATAACACTGCTGTAATATCTCCAAAGTTTGGTCGCATTTAAGTCATGCTGATGGATAGCCATATAATCTTCAATAGAATCTACCCCATCTTTATCAGCCGCCCATTTCAATGCAGTTTCAAGATATTCCTGACGAATAGCTTCTCCTTTCATTAGTTTACTTCCTATCGCTATAGCAGGACCTCCTGTTTTTGAGAAATATTTTTTAGCGTCAGTTAACCATGTACCACAATAAATAGCATTTCGAAGTTCCTGATTAGTTAATTTTACTCCGGCGATATTAATTACTTTAAACCACTCTAACCGTTCTTTATCGTCACCTTCACATATATAAATCATCAGTTTGTAGTCTAAAATAGCATTTTTTTCAGTATTAGTTAAATTATGAAAATATTGGTTCTTAAAAGAAAAATCACCGTTTATGTACTGGCAGATTGATAATGTACGCTGTTGGCCGTCTATTAATTCAAAACCTTCTTCGGTTTTAGCCCAATACATTACATTCAGCGGAAAGTTATTTTTGATGGTATTAATGACTTCATCACGTTGTTTATCCTTATAGACAAATTCCCTTTGATACGGCGGCCTGATATTCAGTTTTCCTCCGTAACCAACTACGCCACCCTCATTGTTATCTTCGTATCCTTCAACGATTTTTCTAATAGGTATTTCATACATTTCAATCTTCATCTTCTACGCCTTCTTTCTTCCTACGAATAAGAATCCTCGCATATTTCTTTTTACCGCCTACATATAAAGAGCCACATCCAAAATATTCTTCGTCCGAAAATGCAGAACATGCAATAATTTCAAATTGTTCAGGATTAAACTTGTCCATATAACTAATAGGTACGCCCATTATTCCATCATAGTCATAAGGAATATCTGTTGTTTTAGAAACTTCTATAGCTTCATAGTTATCATAAGTTGGATAATCTTCAGGATTGTAGCGTCTAAAAAGTTTAATATCATTATGTCTTTCCGGGAAATCAATATTTGTCAGCCATAAACAATTATTTGTTGAAACAATACGTTGATTATTCTCTATACGGGCTTCTGTTCCATAAAGTTCATATTTATCAGGTACTATAAAGCCTGAAATCCATCTTCCCATACCATGCCCTAACCATACTTTGTTATTCTTTATAAGTGCAAAAATTTCTTTATACGTAATCGCATTTATGTTTCCAATAATTAAAAATTGTTTATTATATTCCATCAATTGAGCTACATATTCACGAAACATAGAAAATGGCGGATTGGTTACTACTACATCAGCTTCTTTTAGTAGTTCAATACATTCTTCTGAACGAAAATCTCCGTCTTCTTTTAAATAGCGTATTCTGTGCCTGATGATTCCTTTAATATCGTCCAGAGTTTCACCACCGTCTTCGTTATTGATTTTAATCTCTGATACTACTACTTTATAGGCACGTTTGTTATTTATTCTATATTCTTTCCCCTCATGTTCAAATAAGCCTATTTCTTTTCCAACAACCGGAGAAGAAGCATAACTGGTAGAAATCAATTTCTTTAATCCTAAACTATTAAAATTTAAAGCAAAATATTTAAAAAAGTTACTTTCATAAGGATCATCACAATTACAAAAAACAATCTTACCTTTAAAAAATTTCTTGTAGTATTTTAATTCTTTTTCTATATCGACAAGTAGCGTATAAAATTCATCATTCTTAGACTTCTTGGCCTTTTCTAAAAATTTATTTTCTCTTACCATTACGTTATTTTCCTTTCTGCTTCTCATAATTTTTAATCATACTGTAGAACGTGGAACGAGCCTTTATATTTTCCAAAGCCATAAAGTCTTTGGTCTTCAACTTCTTATCTTTCCATGACTTGTACCGTTCTTCAAATTCGTCAGTAAATATCTGTTTCGGCCGTCCATATGGCCTACCTTCATTTAAGCAGAGTTTAATTCCTTCCTTCTGTCTTTCAAGTATATTTGCCCTTTCAAGTTCGTACAACGCCGCGAATATGGTTGTTATAAACTTCCCCTGTGGCGTAGTAGTATCAATATTTTCTTTGAGCGATACTAATCCTACGTTTCGGCTTTGAAGATACTGTAAAATATCCATAAAATCCGCTGTGTTTCTCGCTAACCTACTGATACTTTCGATATATACTGTGTCACCTTCACGAACATAATCTAACATGGCTTTAAGCTGCGGTCGATCCATGTTCTTACCGCTTACGGCGTCACTGTAATATCTATCTATACTGATACCCTTTTCTTTTAAATCCATAAACTGACGGCCGCTATTTTGTTCGGCCGTTGATACTCTGATGTATGCGATATTAGCCATACTAATCACTCCTTAATCAATACTATATTGAAATGTACTAAAAAAGTCAATCTATTTTTTCGTGCATACGATAAATTGTTTTATAACTTTTTTCGTATACTTTTAAGTAGTATTTAATTCGTACGTTAAAAGTACACTTTTTTCATATACTTATAAATAAAAAAGCGCACTTATAAAGCGCGCTTTTTTATACGGGATTTAATGAGGTAAAAGATTATCAATTATATTTTCTGCCAATCTTTTTGCTATGTTCGCCTGAGCAACCAACATAAGAACTGTCAAAAATATTTCAGCTAAATCCTGATTGTTCTCATTAGTTATTTTTTTCGTTTCTTCTTTTATAATTTTGAATTTTTCTTCAAAATTATTTCCAGCATTTAAATATTCGCTATCTTTTAATTCTAAAAAAGTTTCGTATATGTCTTCGATTGAAATAATATTATCCGCAACTTCTTCTTTATCCATATTTTTTAGAATAGGTGCAAAAAGCGATTTAATGTCATTAATCGATAAAACCTGTTTCAAATGATTTATTAACAATAATAAAATTATATGTTCCTGATTATATTTTTTATTGGTCGGAGGATTTAATAAACCTGCTTTTGTATAGTTATTTATCATCGCCTTAGTAAATGTATTGCCTTCATTTCTTTTATAGCCGCTCGTATTAGTATTTATAAAATCCACCAATTGTTCCATATATAAATTAATGTTCGGAATCTGAGAAAGTTCTATATCCGCTTTATCTAAAACTTTAACACTTTCATCAATAAACTCTCTATTTATTTCTTTCATAATACTAGCACCTCTTTCTTTTTACTTTATTATATAATATTCAAAACTACATTGCAAGATAAAAAAAACAATAAAATAAGATATTTGTAGAAAATCAGAGAAATCATAAGTATTTTAAGAATAATTTAGATATTTAATAGAATACGTTCCGAAATAACAATAATCACTATTTGAAATTATAAAAATTCTAATATATAATATAGACAACAGGAAGATAAGATATCCTAAACTACATAATATAAAAAAGGAGACGATGAATATGTTCTTTATCCCGCTTTTAGCAACAGTAATTGGTGGTAGTGCTACAGCCGCCACAGTAGGTACAGCAGCAGCTACGATAGGTACAACAGCTACATTAGGTACAGCAGCTACAGCCGCTACAGCCGCTACATTAGCAGCTACAGCCGCTAAAGCTAAAACATCTTCACTGGCTCTTGGTGCAGCAGCAACAGCTACAGTTGCATACGGTAAAGGAAAAAAAGCAGGCATCAGAGAAGCTTCCGAACATTACGAATGAATGTTGAGCGAAGAACAATTAAAACGTCAACAGGTAATAGAACTTATTAAACGCAGAGACGAATTAAATGCTCAAATCTTTGCACTTACAAACTCATAATAATAATCAAAACCACACGTAAAAAGCGTGTGGTTTTATTTTTATCCAATAAAATAAGTAGCGTGCCATTTAATGACACGCTACTTATGGTTACGTTCTCTTACTTGCCAAAGATCCGCTCTAATAGGCTCTTTGGCTCTTTTTTCTTTTCTTCCTCGTAACTAGAACGTAACTCAAAATACTGTTTCATAACTTCAAACTTCTCTGTGTTAGTCTGTATAATTTTATCAGCTAGTTCCTCTTTTTGGGCTCTTATTTCTCTTTCTCTCTGTTCTGATTCCTTTAACGCTGATTTCAACGCTTCTATTTCTTTTTCTCGTTCATCAATAATAGCTTTAGCCGAATTAGCTTCTAACATCAGTTTGTTATTTTCTGCCAATGCTTTATAAGCCGAGTTCAATTCCGCCATTGTTTTTAATAATGATGTTTTTAATGAGCTATTTTCTTCTAATAGTTCTGTTAGCCTATCACTATCTTTACCGTTTTCTACAACCGCAACACCGATACCACGAATCTGGTCAATTATTCTAACGGCTTCTTCATCAAAATTCCATTCATTAGCTATCTTTGTAGCATGATTTCCTGTAGCATTTATTTTTGAAAGATGTGTATTTATCAGCTTCCTAAATGCCGGTGCTTTCATTCCATATCGTTTTAACAGATCTTCTGTTTTAAACAACATCATCAACCACCTTTATTCCGTTTTCAATAACGCAACCATTTTCACGTTATCGGTTATTTAGTTATGTTATATTATTTACATAGGCCAAAACGCCTCTGTATAAAGGCATTTAAAAAACGTAACTAAACATAACTTAACGTAACTTTATGGCTAAATTATATCATTCTTCCGGTATATTTTCTACTCGTTTCCACCAATTATATATGGTTCTTTGAGCTATACCAGTATCTGCCATACATTCTTTTACCGTTCCCTCCGGATATTTTTTTCTCCATTCTGCTATTATGCTTTTAAATTTGGAGCTGTCTTTCGGCCGGCCGTTTCCCTCATACCATTTTCTTCCTATTTCCTCATACTTTATATCACGAGCCAATCTTGCAAGTCTTAAATGTTGTTGCATAGTACGGCCATTTCTTCTGTTTTTCTTTATTGGAATCGTGGTTAATCTGCTTATATCCTCAATAGGAAAAGTTCTGTAACGGCCATCATAACAATCAAAAGCTGATTCTAGGTCTGTAACGGTAAACGGTTCATCAGCTTCTACGCCTTGAATCAATTCAAATAATTCATAAGCGTCCTTCTTAAATTTTTCAAATGGTATACCACATTTAGCGGCATAAATAGCTGTCGCCATGACACAAAAATAACGGTGACCGTATGTAATTCGTCCTGGAAGCTGTTTAAGCCACCAATGATATAAAGCATATGGATCATCACCATGTACTTTTCCGGCTATATCCCAATAGGTTCTAGAAGTATCTTTATTAACAATTACTTTTTCGTACCAGTCCGGCCATCTTTTCTTCGCTTCTTCTAATGTTACTGTAGACTTTTTATATCCTTTTAATGAATCCGGTCTTAAACTCTCCGGTATATATTGTATTAATTCATCAACAGTATACTTTTCCGACCGGAATTTATATGCCATTACTTTTTTCAGGGTAGCATTTGGTTTAGTTTTACCTCCAATTACTCTAAATCCCTGATTGATTCCCTGAAACTGCCGTTTTTTATCTGTGCTTCTGTCTTCGTTCCATATTTTTTC
>CALUSA010000151.1 GCA_944323275.1 Candidatus Gastranaerophilales bacterium | reverse complement strand
ATTTCATCATCAGTGAGCAGTTCGACCGCCTTTCTGTTGCACAAGATGGCGCTGCGAATCAAAAATGAGTTTTCCTTTTTTAGAAGCTCAAGCGCATTTTTCGTCATGCACGGACTCATTGCGAGCTGCTCCTTTGTTCTTATGGAAGAACTCGCCGCGAGCCGCTCGAGAAGCTCCCTGCAGAGATCATCCTCGCACTTAAAAGGAACCAGTTCCCCATGAACGCTCACAGGCAGCCACAAGGGCGGCACAGACGAATCAACATCAGTGCTTTGAGGGAGCGTCAAGCAAAGGGCATAGAGATATTCACCAACTCCCCCGTAGGGATCAGATCCTCGAAAAACTTCCCCAAAAAGTTTGTGAGCAGAAGACTCATCATTGCGGCTGCGGGAAAAGTAATGTTCCGTGGCAAGCAATTCCGAAGCCGACACTTTTTCTGCCAGATCTTTAAGCAGCCTCGACGCCTTGATCCCTGCCCGTGTACTGCACGTTGCCGCCGGTTGACAAAGCAACTGGCATAGACCTTTGAAAATTTCTTGAGCAAACATCCGATCCCTGCAGGCCAGTTCAACAACATCGCCAGATTCCATCCTGCAAAGAGCGTCTGCGTTCTGAGCAAGCGCCATGCAAACGTCATAGCTGCGATCAGCAGCAAGCCGCCTGATGGTTTCGTGCGGCAAATGCGGCTGACCGGCTGCAAACTCCCTGCACCAGGTGTCCGGATGTCGGCTGAGAGCCTCAAGAAAAAGTCCCAGATCCTCGGGTTGGTATCGCCGCCCGAGCTTCCAGGCTCCCCGCACGAGACTGACAGCCGCTTTGGAAGACACTGGGAAACAAATGAGTTCGCTTAAACTTTCAAGCGACAATTTCGAACTTGTCCTGCGCCCGCTTGCAACAACAAAACTCTGCCCGGCTTCAGAGTGAATAAGCTGCAGCAGTTCGTAAAAGTGGCTTGGCCTCACCTTGCGCAACACCAGATCCCGAGGAATAAATCCCATCTCCACCTCCCCTGCCTTGTTCATCGCATCAGACGGATGCAAATGCATCATCTACCTGACGCAAAGATTGAAATCGTCCCGAAGCATTCAACTGAGTTTCTCGGATTGTCCTTTTATCCAAAATGAACGAATCCTCAGCGTCAGTTTAGAAAGGAAAGCGTCAATTTATGCCGCTTTCTAAATTTCTTCTATACGTCAAAAATTGACGCAATAGATTTGAAAATTGTTCTCGACCAACACAAGTCAGTAGCTTGCAAACAAGGGCACCACCGTGATGCCTCCAGAGGCTTTGTACTCAGACGCCTGCTGATTTACAGGAAAGCGAACGACATATGAAATTTTCGAATCTGAAATCCTCGATTCTTGAGCAATTCAATTACACCAATGCAGTGGTGCCGTTCATCGTCGGCACACCTGGTGGTGGAAAAAGCGCTTGTGCTCGCGAGATTGCTCAGGAACTTGCAAGGCAACATGAGATTTCCAACGAACGAATCATCGAATTCAACCCTTCGCTCAGAGAACCGAGCGACGTGCTGGGGCTGCCTCAATTTAGCGGTGAATTCACCAAATGGCTCCCTCCTGAGGAGTTCTGGGCGCTTCGCCGTGGCGTCGGCCCGTGCGTTTTGATTATTGAAGAGCTCACGGATGCGGATATGACCATGCAAAATCCGCTCTGCCGCGTCATCCTCGATCGATGCGCCGGACAGCTGCGGCTGTCTGATGAACTGTTCATCATCGCGACCGGCAACCGGACCGAGGATCGGTCCGGAGCCAATCGACTGAGCACCAAACTTGCCAATCGCATGCGAGAGCTCGAATTCACCGAGGATCTGGAAGACTGGATTGCATGGGCCCAGACGCACGGCATTCCGTCCAAACTGCAAGCGTTCATTCGTTTCCGTCCTGACTTGTTGAGCAAATTCGATCCCAAGCAGACAAAAAACCCGACGCCCCGTTCCTGGGAGTCGGTAGCCCGAATTCCTCCTTCGCTTGAGAAAAAACCAGCGGTTTTTATGGATCATGTCGCAGGCTCGGTCGGAAACGGCGCCGCCGCAGAATATATCGGCTTTCTGCGCTGCATGACCCGGATTCCTGACATCAATGAAATTCTTGCAAACCCCCTAGGGGTCGAGCTCCCGAAAGACAAAGACGTTCAATGGGCAACGATTGCCAAATTAAGCACGATGATCACGACCCGCACAAGTGAGAGCATCTGGAAATTCACAGCAAGATTCAAACCCGAACTTGTCGTGGCGGCCGTGAAGATGTATCTCGCAGCCAATAAAAAGGCCTTCACTTCGGCAAAAACCATCGATGGGGAAAAGCTCTATGCCACGGTCGTCTCGAAGTACCTGCTCAAAAGCGGCCTTCTGCTCTGAAGACCGTTAAACGAAGGATTCAAGCCATGGATGGAATGGAACAGAAACTTTCCAAAGCCTGCGTGCAGCTGCTGGTCAGACACCCTTTCTTCGGCCATCTCGTGCATCAGTTTGATAGGATAATCACACCGTTTGTCAAAACTGCAATGGTCACGCACGACGGCCGGATGCTGTTTAATCCGGACTTCGTTTGCAAAAGCTCCGACGACGAGCTTGTTTTTCTTGTCGCGCACGAAGTCATGCATATCGTCATGGCCCACGCAGTAAGACGCGGCCCTCGGAATCCGCACCTCTACAACATTGCATGCGATGCGGTCATCAATGAAATTCTCATTGAGGAGAACGTCGGTGCGTTCATCCCGGGCGGCATTCGTATGGATGGTGCTCAGAATACAACCTCGGAGCTGATTTACAAACAGCTTGTCGATGAATGCAGCAAACTCGCCTGCCAACGGACTCCAACCGGTAGTTCGGCAAAAAATGTTTCCATAAAGAAGAGGCATGCTGCTTTTAACAGTCAGGCATGCCGGACAGGATCAGCTACAAATTGTTCCGTTTCCATGAAACCCGCAGCCGGTGATGGGGCTGTAGCAGATAACGCCACTCTTTCAGATACGGGTGCACAAGGAGCCGATAAAGGCGGCGGGTCAGCACCCGCAGGCAGCAACCCTGTAGCCGATGCCTTACAGAATAAGCCCTTGACTGATGCGAACGACAATCACAAAAACGCAAACGGAACGGGCGTAAGCACCAAGCAGAAACCGGATAGCAGCAAAAATGGCCTTAGAGATCAAGCTGTATCTTCAAAAAACGAGGAACTTACCGCCAGAAACGATGACATGCAGACTCCCGCCCTTGGTGACGAGGTCAGCACGGGCCGGATCACTGACGGCACCGGCAACTCAAGCCACGATCCAACCTTTACTTCGGAGCTTTGCAAGGGACACCTTAATATCGTCGACCTGCCCGGGGTTCTGCCGCCCATGACCGAGGAACAAGCCCAGGAGCAAATTGTAAAAGGCAGGATTCTCGTCGGCCATGCAAGCGCCATCGCAAGAAGCCGCAGTCTTATGAGCGGGGCTCTTGAACGGTTTATCAGCTGCGTTCTTGAGTCGAGGCAACCCTGGTACGAGCAGCTTGAGCAGTACATGGTCGCAAGAGCCTCGCAACGCTACAACTGGTGCAGGCCCGACAAACGGCGGTTGAGCATTGCCTATTTGCCCAGACGCGAGCCATTCCCCTCAATGGGTACTGTTGTTTTGGGTGTTGACGTCTCAGGATCCATCTCCAACCAGGAGGTTGCGGAATTTTTCGGTCACTGCAAAGCTATTTTCGAGTTATGCCGTCCAAAAAAGGCCTACGTCGTCTATTGCACAACAAGGGTAATGGCAGTCGATGAGTTTGACAGAGCCGACATGATTGCACCGAGAAGAAATGTCTGGTCGGGCGGCACATATATGCCTGCCATCATGGAGTGGATCATCAAGCAGAAGATTGATGCTGACACCTGCATTACATTCACCGACGGGTTCACCGCCTACCCGTTGGTAAACCAGGTTCCGTGCCCGCTTGTCTGGGTGCTCTCGGTTTACAACCCGCCACTGTGCGACCCGCACGGAGAAGTCATCTACCTTAAACCGAAGCCTTATTTTGATGAAAACCAGCCGCTCCGAATAAGGTGAGGTTCCGGCGGCTATCGAAGGGAGTAAAAATGATCACTAAACTCTTGCATAAAAACTTCCCGGATCCAGATAGGTGGGAATTATTCCCGGGAACGGCTCACCGGATCAATCCACGGGCATGCTGGGGTAGCCCTCAAGTTCAGCAGTTGTTCAGGCAGTTGGGCGACGCAAAACTTGATTCGAGTTTGTCAATGGATTCGATCATCAAAGAATCCATCAAATTTGTCTTGCATCACAAGTGTTTTGAATTTATTTGCGATGCGTGTGACGCAAATGGAAATGACTGGCCGATCGGCTTTCGCCTGACGCATGTCTACCTAGGTAACGATCCCGCCGACTATGCAAAGGCACGACTCGTAATGCTCAAGACGGGGAATCACCCCTTGTTTCTTGCAATTGGAGACTGGACCGGCAAACTGGGCAATCTCACGGACGTGCAATTTGAGCGCTACCAAATGGTGAGGCTTTCTTATCGCCGCCTCGACACCCTGACCAGTATC
>CALUSA010000150.1 GCA_944323275.1 Candidatus Gastranaerophilales bacterium | reverse complement strand
ATTTTCTTCAATTGCCGCATCCTCAAGAGCAAAGCGCTCGGGCAGCCCCAGAATTTTGAAGGCTTCGATTTGAGCCATGCATGCACCTTCAACTTTCAGACGTGAAACGACTTGCCGCAGCCGCAGGTTTCTTTCTCCTGCGGATTTTTGTACTTAAAGCCTTCCTGCAGGCCTTCGCGCACATAGTCAAGTTCCGTGCCATCGATATAAGGAAGGCTCTTTGCGTCAACAATGACCTTGACGCCAAAACTCTCCCAAACCTGATCATCGTCGTTGACGACGTCGGCAAACTCAAGCTTGTAGGCCATGCCCGAACAGCCGCTCGTCTTGACGCCAAGGCGCAGTCCGATGCCTTTTCCGCGCTTGGCAAGAAAGGCCGCCACGTGCTTAGCCGCGGCCTCAGTAAGTGTCACTGCCATGGTGGATGTTCTCCTTATCCGTCGTGCGGCATCAAGCCTTCTTTTGCTTTGACTTGTAGTCGTCAATGGCTGCCTTGATGGCATCTTCGGCCAAAATCGAGCAGTGAATCTTGACGGGCGGCAACGCAAGCTCTTCGGCAATGTCGGCGTTGGAAATCTTTGCTGCATCGTCGAGCGTCTTGCCCTTGACCCATTCGGTCACAAGCGAACTTGAGGCAATGGCCGAGCCGCAGCCGTAGGTCTTAAATTTTGCGTCTTCAATCACGCCCTGATCATTGACCTTGATCTGCAGGCGCATCACATCGCCGCAAGCCGGAGCGCCGACCATGCCGGTGCCCACCGAATCATCATTTTTGTCGAGCGTGCCCACATTGCGCGGATGCTCGTAGTGGTCCATCAGTTTTTCGCTGTAAGCCATGATTTGTCGTTTCCTGATAATGGGAACTTTTTTAAGTATGTCTTATCCTCTGGCACACGTCAGGAAGGCGCTGACCTCAAAAAAGACAAAACGTCGACTTTTTTGATGAAGCAAAGCCGCTTCAAGACGCGTGCAGACTTTTTTAGTGTTCGCTCCACTTCACGGTCGAGAGATCAATGCCCTGCTGGTGCATCTCCCACAAGGGGGACATTTCGCGCAGTTTAGCGACCTGCTCGGTAAGGGTCTTGATGGTGAAGTCGATTTCTTCTTCGGTCGTAAAACGCCCGATCGAGAAGCGAATCGAGCTGTGGGCAAGTTCATCGTCGCGCCCAAGGGCACGAAGCACGTAGCTGGGCTCAAGAGAAGCCGAGGTGCAGGCTGAGCCCGAACTCACTGCAATGTCCTTGACGGCCATCATGAGGCTCTCTCCCTCAACAAAAGCAAAGGACACGTTAAGCGTCGAGCAGACGTGGTGCTCCATGTTGCCGTTGACGTAGACGTCAGGGATGTTGTCCAAGATGCCCTTTAAGAGCCGATCGCGAAGCTTGGTGCAGTGCTCGATGTCGTGCTTCTGCTCAAGTCTGGCCAGACGATAGGCTTCGCCCATGCCCACAATCTGGTGCGTGGCCAGCGTTCCCGAACGCATGCCGCGCTCGTGTCCGCCGCCGTGAATCTGCGGCTCAATGCGAACGCGCGGCTTGCGGCGAACGTAAAGAGCACCCATGCCCTTGGGGCCATAGACCTTGTGCGAAGAAAGGCTCAGAAGGTCAATCTTGAGCTTAGTCATATCAAGCTCCATCTTGCCAGCGGCCTGCGTTGCATCGCAGTGAAAGATCACGCCCTTGCTGCGGCAGAGTTCGCCGATGGCTTCAAGATCCTGAATGACGCCGATTTCGTTGTTGACAGCCATGATGGACACAAGCGTCGTATCCGGGCGGATGGCCGCTTCAAGCTCCTTCATGTCGATCATGCCGTCGGGCTGCACGCCAAGATAGGTGACTTCAAAGCCTTCGGTTTCAAGATGACGCATGCTGTCTAAAACTGCTTTGTGCTCGGTCTTGACCGTGATGAGATGCTTGCCCTTGTCCTTATAAAAGTGCGCAGCGCCTTTGATGGCAAGGTTGTCGGACTCGGTTGCACCCGAAGTCCAAACGATTTCTCGCGGATCTGCGTTGAGGTATGCAGCCACTTCATTTCTCGCTTCTTCAACCGCCTTTTCCGCTTCCCAGCCATAGGCGTGAGAGCGGCTCGCAGGGTTGCCGAACTTCGTCAGAAGAAAGGGAAGCATCTTTTCGACCACGCGCGGATCGGTGGGCGTAGTGGCCGCATAGTCAAGATAAACAGGCAATCTCATTTTGATTCTCTCTTTTTTTCTTCTTTTCCACGTGGAGTCTGATCAAAAAATCAGCCGCTGGAAAAGCTGCACTAAAAACAAACGATTTCAATTCCTTTTTGCACGGAGCACTCACTTCGAAACTGAGGAGCTCATTCTTGCCGAACGATGCAGGCTCACCACATGTTCGGTGTTGCCAGAGAGCGCTGCCGTGCGGCTCAAATTTCTATCCTTGATCGACTGCAAGGTCTGCGAATTTAAAAATTCCGCCATCTTGACGTTGAGCTCCGACCATAGACCGTGCGCAAGACATTGCGCGCCGCCTCTGCAGGAGGCTTCACCCCGGCATTGGCTGACATCCACATCGCCTTCAACTGCCCGCACGATTTCGCCAGCGGTGATCTCAGCAGCGGGCTTTCCTAGCAGATAACCGCCGCCAGGGCCGCGCACGCTTTTGACGAGCTCGGCGTGACGCAATTGGCAAAAGATTTGCTCAAGATAGGCAAGCGACATCTTCTGCCTGCGTGCAATGTCGCTCAAGCGCAC
>CALUSA010000149.1 GCA_944323275.1 Candidatus Gastranaerophilales bacterium | reverse complement strand
AGAGTCTTTTTCATTTAAATTTCTCCTAGAAAGAATCACCTGAAAAGATGCTGAGAAACAAGCGAACCCGCTTGAATCCCGGAGCGCGGGGAATCCAATCCCGCTACATCTCTTCGAGGACAGGTCTCATTATGGTCTTATCTTTTCGTATAGCCCATTTTTTCTGAACCAATCTTTAAAAGTAAGTGTTATCCCCGAGAACATCCAGCAACATGGCTTGAGAAGCCGTTATTCTCAATGCTTTGCAGGGGAGTGCGATCATCGAGCCTGAGCTGTCCTCAGATCAAGTTCAGCGAATATTCCCCGCCTTGAGCGTCTGTGCGGACATCTTGGAATTTGCTACAGTACCGACCTCTATATATAGATACTCCACCAAAAAGGAACAAAAATGACCGTGCGTGTCTTAACGGGCATCAACACCACCGGCACCCTGCATTTGGGAAACTACTGCGGTGCGATTCGCCCCTGCATTCGTGCTTCCAAGAGAAGCGACGTGGAAAGCTTCTTTTTCATGGCCGATCTGCACGCGCTCATCAAATGTCAGGATCCTTCCCGCATTGAGCTGAGCCGCATGCAGATTGCGGCAAGCTGGCTTGCCGCGGGGCTCGATCCCGACAAAGTGACTTTCTATCGCCAAAGCGACATCACTGAAATTCCTCTTTTAAATTGGATGTTCAACTGCGTCTGCGCCAAGGGCCTGATGAACCGCGCGCATGCCTACAAGGCCATGGTTGAAGCCAATGAGGCAAAAAATGAAGATCCCGACAACGGGGTCTCGATGGGGCTTTTCTGCTATCCGGTGCTGATGGCCGCAGACATCTTGATGTTCAACGCCAATCTCGTGCCGGTCGGGCGCGACCAGACGCAGCACCTTGAAATGGCCCGCGACATCGCCACGCGCTTTAACAACCTCTACGGCGTACAGGAAAACTTCTTCGTCATGCCCTTTGAGCAAATTGACGAACACGTGCAGATTCTCCCCGGCCTTGACGGCCGCAAGATGAGCAAAAGCTACAACAACGTCATTCCGCTCTTTGAAGGCGGCAAAAAAGCGCTTGAGCAGGCGATCGGCCGCATTGTGACCGACAGCAAATTGCCTGGAGAGCCCAAAGATCCCGAGAGCACGTCGCTTACCCAAATCTTTGATGCCTTTGCAACTGAAGAAGAAAGCAAAGCCTTCCGCGAAGAGCTCAAAGCGGGCTTAGGCTGGGGCGAAGCCAAAAAGCGCCTGATTGAGCAGATTGAATCTGAGATCGGCCCCATGCGTGAAAAATACGCCTACTACACCACGCACACCGAAGAACTTGAAGAAATTCTGCAGGCGGGCGCAGCCAAGGCGCGCAAGATTTCTGCTCCCTTCATGGAGCGCCTGCGCGAAGCCGTGGGTCTGCGGCGCTTTCATGCAATTTCGACAGGCAAAGCAAAGTCTGCGCCCGAAGTTAAAAAGAGCGCTCAGATTGCATCTTTTAAGCAATACCGTGAGTCTGACGGACTTTTCTACTTCAAGCTTGCGCTGCCCTCGGGCGACGTTTTGCTCACATCCGTTGGCTTTGCCAGCGGACGCGAAGCAGGGCAAACGGTGGGGATGCTTAAAACCTCCTGTTCGCTCGAAGGACTTTCTGAAAAAGTCGTGCTTGCTGAGAACGTGAGCGCCTCTGACGTAGAGGCTGCTCTTTGCGACATGAAAGCCGATCAGGAACGCAAGGCTGCGCAAAAAGCCGCGCAAAAATCCGCTTCCTGATTTCTGACAAGGATCCCCAAGAACGCTTTACGCTCCCGCCGTGGTTGCAAAAACTTCCATGGCGGGAGTTTCTTTTCTCTGTCCTATCCTATCTTTCTTTTTGTTCTCACTCGGATTTTTGTGCGACTTGCATCTTTGCCGACTCTCTTGACGTAGAAATGCTTTCGGCGATCCTCCTTCCTTACGACACGCAAAGAAAGGCTTTCTTTTGCGTTTTTCAGGCACGCTTTTGACGCACGCGGATGCTGCGATTTTCCTTGCGCTTGCTACCATGGCCAAACGCAGCGCTTTTAGCAGCGCGCTTTGTTTTCAACCTGCATTCTTTGGAAAGTCCCATGCCCAAAATCATCTGCCACATGATCGCTTCCGTCGACGGCCGTCTTTATCCCGATCGCTGGACGCCGGGTCCGGAAAACGCCGACATCTCGGCAAGCTACGAGTCTGCTGCAGATTCATTCAACGCAGCCGGCTGGATCGTCGGCCGCACGACCATGGCCGAATATGCCGCAAGCATCAGCGAAAAAGCCCCTGCCGCGCTTCGCAGCGACGGCAAAGTGCCTGAAGTCTTTGTCGGCGACCGTCAGGATCGGCCGCTTGCCATCGTTTTTGATCCCAAGGGAAAACTTCATTACGAAGAGTCAGGGCTTCCTACTGGAGAGCATCTTGTTGCCGTCCTCTCGCCCAAGGTGTGCGAAGCGTATCTTGAAGAGCTGCGCCAAGTCGGCGTCTCCTGCGTCTTTGAAGACGAGCAGCACCCCATTGCCGGCGCCTTGCAGCAAATCGAAAAAACCTTCAATGCACCCGTTTTGCTTTTGGAAGGAGGCGGCATCATCAACGGAGCCTTTCTCAAGGCGGGGCTTATTGACGAATTGAGCTTTTTGATTTACCCAGCCATCGACGGGCTCGCCGGCGTCTCTTCCATCGTCAGCTGGCCCGGCAAAGAAGGAGAAAAGCCCGCTGACGGGCAAAAGCTTGAATTCATCTCGTCAACGACGTTGGCGGGTGGCATCGTATGGCTTCGCTACGCGGTTACAAAGGCTTAAAACGATCTTTTGCCTCATCCTGTTTTTTCCGGCGCCTCGAAAGACTTCTGCTTTCGAGACATTTTTGACCAAAGTTTCTAACACTTGTAGCCAACCGAAAGCTTTTTTATGGCATGCTTTGCTTTCGATTTTCTTCAACGCCATCTTTTTTGACTTCTTATGACGAATCTTTCCGGCAGCAGCGATTCGCGCACGCAAACACCA
>CALUSA010000148.1 GCA_944323275.1 Candidatus Gastranaerophilales bacterium | reverse complement strand
TCCGCAGCGAGGCTGCCGGCTGGAAGCCGGCTTGCTAAAAGCTTCGCGCGGACAATGCATGAAAAAAAGCTGCCGGTGATCAGTACTTGTAGTTTTCAGAGCCCGCCCAGACCGGCGTGAAGGCGCCCTTGTAGACGTCCATCAGCGTCTTTGCAGTCTGCTGCGTATGATAGGCGTCAACCACCTTCTTGTAGACGGGGTTGTCCTTATCCTTGCTGCGCGCAACGATCACGTTGTAGAGCTGGCCGACGTTGGGATTTTCCTTGGCGTTGATGTTCTCGGCAAAGATGGAGTCCTTAACGGCATCAAGGCCCGCCGTATAGGCGTTGCCGCCGTTGATGAGCGCGGCAGAAACGTCGGGCAGAATGTTGTAGAGCACGCCCGATTCAGCTTCGCGAATTTCAATCTTGACGTTGTACTTGATGATGTCGGTCTTGGTAGGCACATAGCCCTTGGCCGGATCGCAGACAATGAGGCCTGCAGCCTCGAGCACCTTGAGCGCGCGGCCGCCGTTGGTGAGATCGCTCGGAATGGCGAAGATGTCTCCGTCCTTGACGTCCTTCATGGACTTGAGCTTGTTTTTGTTGTTGAACACGCGCAGGGGCGTGATGAGCGTATCGCCAATAGCCTCAATCTTGTAGCCGTTGCGGGCAATGTCGTTGGCAAGAAAGGCCTTGTGCTGGAAGGCGTTGAGATCGATTTCGCCGTCGGAAAGCGCACGGTTGGGCGTCGCGTAGTCGGAGAACTTCACCAGCTTGATGGTGATTTTGTCTTTTTTGAGAATTTCATTGACCGTATCCCACTGCGCGTTGTAGTCGCCCACGACGCCGACCTTGACGACAGTCATGCCCGAGGCCGCAGCCTCGTCCTTGCCGTCGCCGCACCCGGTAAGCGAGACCGAGCAGAGGGCAGCTGCCGCAAGCCCAAAAGCAAATTTCGTCAGACCCGACTTGAAGTGCATTTCATCTTCTCCCTATGAGTTCTTGTGCCGCAAGCCTAGTGTGTGGATTTGCGGATGATGATGTTGCCGAAAAACTGGAAAACGCTGATGATGAGCAAAATGATGATTACGGTGAGCCAAATCATATCCCGATAGCCCATTTGGTAGCCGTAGCGAATGGCAAAGTCGCCCAAACCGCCCGCGCCGATGGCCCCTGCAATGGCCGTGATGCCGACCAGGCTGACGAAGGTAATCATCGTCACGCGGGTAATGCCCGGAATGCTTTCCTTCAGATAGACACTGAAGATGATCTCGCGCGGCGAAAAGCCCATGGCCTGACTTGCTTCAATCAGACCGTGGTCGATGTCTGAGAGCACCGACTCGATCTGGCGGGCAAAAAAAGGCACGGTGCCGGCAACGAGCGCCACAAAGGAGCCCGTCACGCCCGAACCCGTTCCGACCAAAAAGCGGCTCACAGGGATAAGCAGCACGATGAGAATGATGAAGGGAATGGAGCGGATGATGTCGATGCCTCGATCGAAAATCGTGAAAAGCACGCGATTTTCAAGGATGCCGTGAGGGCGGCACACAATCAAAAGTACGCCGACGGCCACGCCCAGAACCCAGGCAATGGTGCCTGAGACGGCAAGCATCGTGAAGGTTTGCCCAATGCACTCGAGCAGTTCGCCGCTCAGACGCTCGAAATTGGGCATCAAGGTGTTGATGAAGTCCATTTTTACGAAAGCTCCTCAATGGCAACGCCGTTGTCTCTTAAATACTGCTGAGCAGCTGCAACGGCCTCAGGCTCGCCCGAGAGCACGACGCCGAGTTTGCCGAGCGCCGAGCCTTGAATGAAGTCAATGTTGCCAAAAACAATGTTTGCCTTGACGTGAAAGCGCTCGTAGAGCGCCACCACCATCGGCTCGCCTGCCGATTTTCCCGTATAGGTCAGCAGCAGCACCTTGTCGCCCGCATTGAGTTCGGAGGCAAGCTCGCCGCTTGAGACCACCTCAAGAAACTTCTTGACGTTGTTGGCCGTATTGATGAAGTCCTTGGTGAGATCGGCCTGCGGGTGCGCAAAAATCTCCGTAATGCTGCCCTCTTCAATGATGCGGCCCTTTTTCATCACCGCCACGCGATCGCAAATTTCCTTGATGACTGCCATCTGATGCGTGATGACCACAATCGTGAGCTTGAGCTTTTGATTGACTTCCTTGAGAAGCTTCAAAATGGAGTGCGTTGTCTGCGGATCAAGCGCGCTTGTAGCCTCGTCGCACAAAAGCACCTTGGGATCATTGGCAAGCGCTCTAGCAATGGCTACGCGCTGCTTTTGCCCGCCCGAGAGCTGCGCCGGATAGGCGTTGATCTTGTCGGACAACCCCACAAGGGCAAGGAGCTCTTTGATTTTTCGAGCCTTGGCCTCTTTATCAAGACCGGAGTGACGCAGTGCAAGCGCGATGTTGCCGAACACCGTGCGGCTGGGCATGAGATTGAAGTGCTGAAAAATCATGCCGATGCGGCGGCGCACGACGCGCAGCTCAGCGTCCGAAAGCTTTGTGAGATCAGTGCCGTCGACGATGACTTCACCCGAAGTCGGCCTTTCGAGCAAATTGATGCAGCGCACAAGCGTGGATTTTCCTGCACCCGAAAAGCCGATGATGCCGAAAATCTCTCCGGGACGAATCGAAAGCGATACATCGTCAACGGCAGTGACGGCACCTGCTTCGGTTTGAAACGTTTTTGTAATGTGCTTTAGTTCAAGCATGTTGCGTGTAATTGCTGATTGGGTATTTTTCTCGAACCGGACCACATCCTGCAGCGCAGGCTTTTAGACCCGCAGATCTGCAAAAAATGGTTTTTCTATGAGAACGTCCGGCAAAGGCTGAAGCCGCGTCAAAACTGCGGCCCACAAGCAGATCAGAGTGCAGGCCGCATGAGGCACGACCGGCAGTAGGCGGTCGCGGCAGCAAAGGAAAAAAGAATGCGGCTGCGGGATTTCATGGCATGAGCGGATTCGAAGCGGCCTGCGGCCGCTTCTGATGTTTCAACAAAAGCAGAGCTGAGAGTGTCCGATGTTCGAGCCGTTTTGTCAAGTCCTGTCAGGCCGGCTGCAGGCAATGCAAGAGGCTTTGTCTGCTCTTTTTGTGGTATTGCCTGCAAAGCCGGCGCGCGCCTGCACGTCCTAGAGCAAATCGACAAGCGCGTTGACGTCAGCCTCGCTCGTTGCCCAATCGGTCACAAAGCGCACGGCGCTCTTCGTCTCTCCTCTCGGCCCCCAGAGCTCAAATGTTGCCGCCGTCTGCAGCCTGTCGATGACTTCATTGGGCAGCAGGAAAAACTGCTGATTGGTAGGCGAATCCATATAAAGCTCAAAGCCCGCGCGAACAAATGCCTCTTTGAGCTGCATTGCTCGGGCAACGGCGCTGCCGGCAATTTCCACGTAGAGATTGTCCGTAAAAAGCCGCTCAAACTGCAAGCTGATCAATCTGCCCTTAGCCATAAGCGCGCCATGGCGCTTGATGAGCGTCAGAGCATGATCAAAAAGCGCGGGATTGCTGACGACGACAGCCTCACCGAAAAGAGCTCCCGCCTTGGTGCCGCCGATGTAGAACACGTCGCACAGCCGCGCAATGTCTTTGAGCGTCACGTCTGCGCCCGGCGCAGCCAGACCATAGCCCAAGCGGGCACCATCCAGGTACAAAGCAAGGTGAGCCTTGCGGCAGATCTCGCTGATGGCCTCAAGCTCCGAGAGCGTATAAAGGGTGCCCATTTCCGTGGGATGCGTGATGTAGACCATGCCC
>CALUSA010000147.1 GCA_944323275.1 Candidatus Gastranaerophilales bacterium | reverse complement strand
TCCCGAATCCGTCAACGGCATCAACCTGTATGCGTATTGCGGCAATAACCCCGTCATGGGTTATGATCCGGATGGGACATGGGATTGGCTGCGTGCGATTGCCGTTGTGGCGCTTGCGGTTGTCGCAGTAGCTGCAGTGGCCGCCATTACAGTTGCAACCGGTGGCTCCGCGGCGCCAGTAATAGCAGGAGCAGTGATTGGAGGGCTATCAAATACTGCTATATCGGCAGGAGTGCAATACGCGACCACCGGAACAGTGGATCCAACACAACTACTGGTAGATGCTTCTATCGGAATGGTTACAGGTGCTTTTGGGGGATCTGCCATTGGAAAAGTTGGCATGGCTGCAGCAAATGGCATCACTGACTTTGCAGGGAGCATCGCCAGCGACTGGGTTGCCGGAGAAGAAACCATTGACTGGACACGGGCTGGTGTTGCGGCAGGCATGAGTTTTGTTACAGGATTCTTATCTGGTGGCGGAGCACAACGCGGTAAATTATCGGCACGGAAAAATGCACTTGCAACGAGAAGATCTATTCAATCAAAAGGAGTAAAAGGCTACGGCAATGCGTCCCGCTATCGTTTTGGGCTTAATTCAAACAAACGGCATTTACAAAGAGTTACACAAGAACTAAACCGTGAATCCATTGCAGAAATTGTTTTGGGTCTTCCAGATGCCTTGTGGATTTCAGGACATCAGGCATTAGCGTTCTCTGGATGGTAATTGAAATGAAAGAAATTTTGTTTTTTGTGATTGGGATTTTTTCTCTCCAAATTCTCTATTTTTTAGTAAAATATTTTTTAAAAAAATTTCTCTCAAAAAAAGGGCTTCCTTCTCCACGCGATGCGCACAAAAATACTGTACAATTTCCGTTATCCTACAAAATTTATATGGCAATATGTGGACTGGCATTTATCTTCTTTGGTATACTTTGCATCTTCGTACACGAGTCAGACACCTCATGGGAGGAAATTGTGACTGCCTGCTCTATTTTTTGTGGCTTAGGAGTTTTTTCGCTTGGTTGTTCTTGCGTTTGGACGCTGTGGAAGGTCACGTTTGATGAAAATGGATTTACTTATCGCAACTATGTTGGCAGAAAGAGGACATATTCATTTGCAGAAGTCAAAATTTGGGAACACCCTCGCGGTGCTAAATGGTTTTTTCTCAAAGACGGTAAAAAAATCTTATGTATTTCTTATTTCGTGACCAACGGTGATGCTTTGGAAGAGGCTTATTACAAATCACAAAAATCACTACCCTAATGCCATAATTTATTATGCAATTAAAGCATTCGGATTTTCCGAATGCTTTAATTTTTTACGATTTGGCCGTTTCCCAAATGAAACCAGTCAAATTTAGCACAAACTAGTATGAATTGTACGCCCTTACGGGCAAAGGAAATAAAAATATCGGATAATACTGTTATTGCCTCGCCCGGAGTGATAATAACATGCCGTTACCGATATTTTCAGAAAGATTAAAGGACCTTATGCTGATAGAGGGTGTCAGTCAACATAAACTTTCCTCCGCGGCAAATGTACAGCGCAAATCCGTCTCCAACTGGTTGCGCGGCATCAATTATCCCCGCTATGACGCCTTGATCAGGGTCGCTGATTATTTTCACATCAGCACAGACTATCTGCTCGGCATTAATAATACAGCAGAATTGGAAAAGACTCAGCAGACGCCCCATTTTACAAGGTGTTCAACTGAGTCTAACTTGGCTGCAAGACTTGTGCCCCAGTTGAACATTTTTGAGGGGCAATGGGAGTAGTTTTTCGTAAAAATCAGCGTAAGCGTACAGATAGATTATAGCATCAAAAGTCAAATATATAGTGAAGCTCGTAAAGTCAGCTCGTGTTGATTGCTGCGCAATTTATAATGGCTCTATAATAAATGTTGGGGTGAGGGAACTTGCTTCAACATTTTTTGTATAATGGCACAAAAAAAGAAGCATAGAAAGAAAATCTCTTGTAAAATGAATTTACCACAAAACATCCAAGGAGATATTCAACTATGCTTCATAAAGATTATACCACACAGCTGCTCGGCATCGCAAACGTTTCGGTGGATAAAATTGAAAAAAAGGATGATGCGACCTACATATTCCTTTCAACAGAGAAAGCTCAACAGATTTGCCCTTCCTGTGCAAATACAGTGCTGCATATCCACGATTACAGAATGCAGAAGATCAAAGATCTCAGTTTTCACGGCAAACCCTGCTATCTCATACTGCGCAAGCGCAGATATGTGTGTAAACATTGCGGGAAGAGATTTTCTGAGAAGTATGCATTCCTGCCCCGTTACTGCCATTTTACACAGAGGGTGTATTTATCCATCCTCAATTCCATGTCCAAAACGATGAGTTGCAAGAATATTGCAGCCGTGCACAATGTATCCCCTGCCACAGTCATGAGAATATTTGCATTGTGCGCATATCCTACTCGTCCGCAGTTACCGGAGGTATTAGGAATAGACGAATTCAAGGGAAACACGGGTGGGGAGAAATACAATTGTATTCTTACGGATATCGCGCGCAGAGAGGTGGTAAATATCCTGCCGAGCAGGAAGAAGGAGCAAATGAGGGAGTACTTCAGGCGATATTCCCGTGCCGAGAGAGAAAAAGTAAAGGTATTCGTGTGTGACATGTGGAAAGATTACAGGGACATATCGTTGTTATTTCCGAACGCCGTGCTTGTAACAGATAAATATCATTGGGTGAGGCAGGTGATATGGGCAGTGGAGAAGGTGCGAAAGCGAGTACAGAAACAATTTCCAAAAAATAAGAGACTGCACTTTAAGAGGAATAAATACATACTGCTTGCATATCAGGAAAAACTTGAGGTTGAGGACGGACTTGTATTGAAATATATGCTCAACCAGAATACAGATCTGTATCATGCCTGGCAACTGAAGGAGATGTTTTATGCATTCAAAGACAGTACGACCTACGCAGAAGCAGCAAAGAGGCTCAAAGAGTTTCTGCTGGCGGCAGAGCAGACAGAGATCCCTGAGTTCAAGGACTGTATCACGGCAATGCACAATTGGAGTAAATCAATTCTCAACTCGTTTAAATACCGCTATACCAACGCCTTTACCGAAGGAATGAACAACAACATTAAGGTCTTGAAGAGAATCGCTTACGGGTACAGGAATTTCAACAACTTCCGAAACCGCATACTTTGCGTTT
>CALUSA010000146.1 GCA_944323275.1 Candidatus Gastranaerophilales bacterium | reverse complement strand
CTCTGGCTGATGAGCTGGTGCAGGGTGTCCACGTCGTTGGTGTAGACCGACATGATGTCGCCGTGGGCGTGGGTGTCAAAGTAGCGGATGGGCAGCGACTCCATGTGGGTGAACAGTTCGGTGCGGATGCTGCGCATGGTGCCCTGGCTGACGTTGACCATGATGCGGTTGTAGCCATAGGCGCAGAGGATGCCCGCCGCATAGAGGGCCGCCACCCGCAGCAGGGCCGCGGCCAGGGGGCCATAGTCGGCCGCGCCGCTTTGCAGCATGGGGGCGATGTAGCCGTCGATCAGGGTCTGGGTGAACAGGATGCCCTGCACCGACGCCAGCGCCGACCCGATGACGCACACCACCACCATGAAGCAGGAAAACTTGTAATTTTGGAGCATATAGCCCAGCACCCGCCCCAGGGTGGGGAGCATCCGGCCGGGCTTTGCTGTCTGTTTTGTCTGTGTCATGCCTGCGCACCGTCCTTTCCGTTGGATGCCTCAGGGGCGGGCTGGTCGAAGTCGCCGCCGCCCTGGGTCTGGGCTTCGTAAATTTCGCGGTAGATCCGGTTGTTTTTCAAGAGGTTCTCGTGGGTGTCGAAGCCGTTCACCCCGCCGCCGTCCAGCACCAGGATGCGGTCGGCGTCCTGCACGCTGGATACCCGCTGCGCGATGATGATCTTGGTGGTTCCGGGGATGTATTTCGTAAAGGCTGCGCGTATCTTCGCGTCGGTGGCGGTGTCCACCGCCGAGGTCGAGTCGTCCAGAATCAGGATCTTGGGCTTTTTCAGCAGGGCGCGGGCGATGCACAGCCGCTGCTTCTGCCCGCCCGAGACGTTGGTGCCGCCCTGCTCGATCCAGGTATCGTACCCGTCGGGGAAGCGGCTGATGAACTCGTCGGCGCAGGCCGCCTCGCAGACGGCGCGGCACTCCTCCTCGGTGGCGTCCTTTTTGCCCCAGCGGAGATTATCGAGGATGGTGCCCGAGAACAATACGTTCTTTTGCAGCACCACCGCCACCTGGCTGCGCAGGGTCTCGAGGTCGTAGCGGCGGACGTCCTTGCCGCCGACGCAGACCCGGCCGGTGTCCACATCGTACAGCCGGCTGATCAGGTTGACCAGGCTCGACTTGCCGCTGCCGGTGCCGCCGATGACGCCCACCGTCTCGCCCGACTTGATGTGCAGGGTGATGTCGTGGAGGGTCTTTTCGCCGCTGCCGTGCTTATAGGAGAAGCTGACGTGGTCGAAGTCGATGCTGCCGTTGGGGATGTTGGCGTCGGCCTGTTCGGGCTGGGCCAGGTCGGGGGTCTCGTCCAGCACTTCGGAGATGCGTTCGGCGCTGGCGGTGCTCATGGTGATCATGACAAAGACCATTGAGAGCATCATCAGGCTCATCAATACGCCCATGACATAGCTGAGCAGGCTGGTCAGCTCGCCGGTGGTCAGGCTGCCGCCCACGATGAAATGTGCGCCGAACCAGGACAGCGCCAGAATCGACCCGTAGACCACCAGCATCATGATGGGGTTATTCAGGGCCAGCAGGCTCTCGGCCTTGACGAAGAGCCGGTAGAGTTCGTCCACGGCCTTTTTGAACTTTTCGTTTTCATACCCTTCCCGCACGAAGGCCTTGACCACACGGATGGCCGAGATGTTCTCCTGCACCGAGGCGTTAAGGTCGTCGTATTTGCGGAACACCTGGTTGAAAATGCCGGTGGTGCGCAGCATGATGGCGGCAAGGGCGACGCCAAGCACCACGATGCCCGCCAGGAAGATCAGGCTGAGCCGCACGCTGATGAAAAAGCACATGAACATCGAGCACAGCAGCATCAGCGGGGCGCGCACCGCGATGCGCAGCATCATCTGGAAGGCGTTCTGGATGTTGGTCACGTCGGTGGTCATCCGTGTGACGAGGCCCGCCGTCGAGAACTTGTCGATGTTGGAAAAGGAGAAGGTCTGCACGTTGCAGTACATGGCGTCCCGCAGGTTGCAGGCAAAGCCGGTGGACGCCCGAGCCGAAAAGCGCCCCGCCGCCACGCCGAAGCAGAGGCTGCACAAAGCCAGCGCCAGCATCAGCGCGCCGTAGCGGTAGACCTGGCCCATGTCGCCGGCCTCGATGCCCCTGTCAATGATGGCCGCGGTGACGAAGGGGATCAGCACCTCCATCAGCACCTCGCCCGCCGTGCAGGTCGGTGGCGCAGAGCGATTGGCCCTCCTCCAGGTGCAGCAGGCAGTCCAATACCAGCGCCTGGGTGGTGGTCAGGCCGAACTGCCCGGCCGCCTGCGCACGGCTCTGCTGCTCCAGCGCGAGGTTCAGCCGCCGGATCAAAAACAGGATGTTCCCTGCCATAGGGGTGTAGGTCGCCTCCTTTGCGAATGGTTTGATTGCGGATTGTACGCTTGCAAACTTTTTGCCCGCAAACACTATTATACACATTGGCACTGGAAAGGGAATTCAAAATTTGTTATACTTAATAAGTAAAACTTATTACAAAGACGCAAGGAGGCCACCATGCACACCGCTCAGCTCCGCTGTTTTCTGACCGTCGCCGATACGCTGAATTTTGCCCGCGCCGCCGAGCAGCTCCACATCACACAGCCCGCCGTGACTCAGCAGATCAAGGCGCTGGAAAAAGAGCTGGGGGTGCGGCTGTTCCACCGCAGCACCCATTCGGTCCGCCTGACCGAGGAGGGGCTGCTGTTTTTGCCCGACGCGCGGCAGATCGCGGCGGTGTCCG
>CALUSA010000145.1 GCA_944323275.1 Candidatus Gastranaerophilales bacterium | reverse complement strand
ACATTAGTTTCAATTATCGCATCTAGTTTATTAACAATATCAAAAGTAGTTTCATCACCTATAATATTGAATGAATTGGCTAAACTAGTAACTTTTACACTTACTTTAGGTGGAGCTTCATATAAATCATAAAAATCAACTTGATATGAAGAAGTTATATTAACTGTTTCTGAAAATCTTCTTAAAAAATTTTCTACAAATTTTTCCTTATTAATTTTAACCTCACCATAAAGCCTATAATAAGCATAATCCACAGAATCAGTCATAGCTGATTCTGTGATTTCTTTTAATTGATAATAATCTTGGCTATTAGAAGTTGTAATACTTTGAATCATCATCATAACTACAGTTATAAAAACTCCTAAAATTACTAACCAATAACCCCAATAAGACTCTTGCATTCAAATTCACCCCTATTTCATTGATGGTCCAACACCCGTTGGCAATTTTCCTTCATCAAATTTTAACTCTTCTTCCTTATAATGAACAAATGTATTATCACGAACTAAAGTAGCATCTTCTCCAACAATGTCATCAAAATCATCTAAGAACATACTTGTACAGTCATAACCATATTCATTACAAGATAAGCCAAAGTCTGCAAAACCACCAAGTGCTTCTTGAGCACTATTATAAGCCCTAATTTTAGCTGTTGCAGATGGAGTTAATAAGTAAGAATATTCAGGTTCCTCATAAGCGAATTCTCCAGCAGCGGTAATTGCATTATAAGCTTGTTGACCCTTATCATTTGTCCAGTTTGAGCCAGCAGGTCTAGAACCAGTTAATGAACCTCCTCCGGATGAATTAGGGAACAAATCATTTAATGAAACAGATCGATAATAATATGTTAAATAACCTTCATCATTAATTCCCATTCCTGTTGGTGGTTTATTACCACTACCAGTACTTCCACCAACATCACCTTCAATCTCAAAGTCATCTTCACCACAACACTTACATACATCCTCATATATTTCATAAGTACATACATATAAAGGCAATAAACCAATAGCATCAAACACGCTACGTTTATCATTAATAAACCTGCTATTTACTGTTACAATTGGTTCAACATTTAGTGGATTTTCTTCAGCAGCATCTTCACTAACTACACTACTATTATTATTAGTATAATTCATTAGTCTACCCAAATTTTCTTTCTCATCAGTTCCAGCACTATCATCAATATCATTAAATTGTCCTATTTGGTTAAATGCAAATTTAAAATTATAAACACCTTGTGGAGTTGTAATTCTTACTGGCATTACTCTTCCTAATCTAGTTACCTTACCTGCTTCAATATAATCATCTTCAATGTCAACAGCTTCCCCAGTTACTTCTCCAGTAGGATGTTTTGTATAAAACACTGTATATGGTTTATACAATGAAGCTCTAGATTCTTGTAACTTAATATTTTGATTTTTAGGAAATTCTTGCAAGTTTGGATCACATGGTGCATCAAGAGATAATTGACACAAAACTACACTAGTAGGCTCATCCATTTGCGAACTGCTAGCAGAAGACCCTTGACACTCATAATAATCATCGGCATGCTCATCTTGACAATACACCGGAGCATCAGCATCCGCTTTCATTTCATCTTCTCCAACTTGAGCAATAAAGTAATTATTTTCTTTAATAAATGTCGACATATAATAATCTTCTTCATATGCATAAGAAATTATTGGATCAAATTCATAATCATTTTCCCATGCTGAACAATCTCTAATTTGATCCATGATTTCTTCACGCTCTTTAACCGCTTCTTCAAATCTAGTTTGAGCTTCATTACGATTTTGAACAGTTTCATTATATAACTTCGATTCATCCCACGCATTGTTAAATAATCCAGCACATGTATCACCATCACAACAATATCCGCTTATATCTTTACTATCTTCTCCCCAAGTTCCACCATCAAAATGCATTGTTAGAGGCTCTATAGTATTACTTTTCCAATGATATTTATATCCTTGATAATCCCCACCATCAGTAGTTCTATGCTCTTTTTCAATAGGACCCGCTTCTGATCCCGAACAAGGGCCTACGTCACATCCGGTACACGTCTTATTACTTCCAACAGGAGTACATGACTTACAGCAAGCTCCACGGGTACCACTTATACTACATTCTACCGAAACATCAGTTTTACTAGCTGGAGAATTTTCAACTTGATCTAACATATGAGCATATTTTTGCCAATCGTTATAAGCTTCAACTATTCTTTCATTAACATCTCTTAAATCGTGAACAAAGTAGCCATCCTCATCTTTAGAATCATATTTAATATCTGTAGTAACACAAGTTCTTGTCCCTTTCATCTTAGCACTTAACATAAAGTAAGTTCCAGCTTGAATATCATGTTGTGATCCGGGCAAAGTAAATTCCCAATCTTCTATACAAGACACAGAACAATATTTATTTTTTGTAACATTTATATCTCCTTGATCCCCCATCATATAAGTATTACCAGCAGCATCTTTCTTTGGAGCATTAGCAGGTATATTATTACGCATATCAGTTACACACAAATTATAATTAACTTCTCCAGT
>CALUSA010000144.1 GCA_944323275.1 Candidatus Gastranaerophilales bacterium | reverse complement strand
GTCATCTCATCATCTGTTTCAACACTCAAGCCAAGCCCTGCAATTGCTCTCTGGCGAAGAATTGCTCTTTCTTTATAAATACAGCAGCGATAAGGAGCTTCGCCGTTTTTTGGACGCATTTGAAAAGGCAGTTCTCTTATGTTGCCCATTTCCTGATTTATAAAAGCATGAATAAGTCTAACCAGTACTTCACGCTTTATGTGTGTAGTATTGCTGTTATCCATCAATCTTTCTTTCTATTGCTTTAAGTATTTTTTCGACAGTTGCCTCAGAGATTATTTCTCCGTCAAGTTTCACAAAGGGAGCTTTCATATATGTTGCATTTTTACACAAATCAAGGCATGTATGAGCCTTGACTTCCACTTTATTTTTATATTGCGGGGGAATAAGAGATTCTATCTCCTGCAATTTTGATGCCCCCATAACAAAGCATGTTGTGCCGAAACATAATTCTAACAATATTTTTCCGTCAGTCATTTAGTTCTCCCTTTAAAATTAGGTGGTGTCTGAAATTCTGTAATTTCGTTAAATAAACCTGAGGTTTACTTTTTTAATATAACGTCCTGATAAAATTTTTTCCAGTTGTTTTACAACATTTTTACGAATCTCTAACTCTAATGGCAAATCAGGGTCGTAATGTGCCTGATTAAGCTTTGAACCAATCATAAAATTAATAACATCGGAATCCAGCAAAAGTTCAATCAACCTTCCTGCTGCATCATCCGGCCATCGGTCATAGCCTTCGTTGAGGTATTCAAGAACTTTTGTAAGCGTCAAAATCCCTTCTGTTATAAGGTCAACACCGTCCATATGAGAACATGCCGGCAGCATACCTTTGTTATATTTTTCGGTTGTAATCTCTCTGCCTAATTCTCTTGATATAAGGTTCGCAGTGGTACCGCCGACAATTGCTTTTCTTCCGTCAAAATCATCAAAGATTTTTGCGTATTCGGCATCTCTGTCCTGTCTGTATGGCGGTCCAGTGAAGATAAGCAATTTTCTCGGCTGTCTGAAATACAAAACCAGCGCAGATACATCGTCTTTTGACTGATGCTCGGGTTCTTTCCTTATGGCTTCTTTAACAATTTCCATTGCAAGGTGCCGGCTAGAGATAGACGGGTCACGTTTTATTTCATTTTCAACAAATTCAATAAGACCTTCACGACGCCAGCCCAGCTTATATTCATCAGTACCCATGCCTGCCTGTGTTACGCCGTCAGAACAAAAGATAAGACGATCCTCGGGCTCGAGCTTAAAGTTATACAAATGCATGTGACGGTTTGTGAATTTTTTTGAGGTAACAATTCTGGGTGTATGCTCAACGAGCCTGCCGCTTCTTATGTGTATAAAATCAGGGTTGCCTTCTTCTACGATTTTTATCTCACCCTCATCCGAGCACTCAAAAGCAGAAAACGTTGAATAGCTAATTTTTCTAACCTGACAAACAGGCAGCGAGTTCATAATAACCTCTGTAGCTTTTAAGATATCTTTGCCGTCCTCAATAAATTTTAAAATCATTGTAGCGGTCATTGTTGCAAGGATGTTTGCCTTAATTCCGCTGCCTAAACCATCTGATAATACTGCAAGAAGACGTCCTTCATCCGTAAAACGTTTGGATTTAAAACAGTCGCCGAAAGTATTTTGCCCGTGTTTTTTCTGCTGAAAGCAATCGATATCAACAAAGAAGGATTTTTCTGCCATTAGTTTTCTCCATTCTCTGTAATTTCAGAGTCTTCGGTTTCATGCTGATTGTCCTCATATCCTTGTGCAATCTGGCTTAACAACAATTCAGTATCCACCATGTGCTCGCCTAACAGGCATGCAATATTTTGTACCGTAGCAATATTCTTTTCAATTACCTCATGCGCTTTTTTAGCGATTTGTTCACGTTTCATTTCAGTTTGTGTAACGTCTGTAATAACGGCACCCACAAACTTATTACGTTCAATCTCAAACACTGCAATGTCATACAGGTTTTTCCCTATCGGGTAACGCTCTTTATGGATATCTTTGCCTGATTTAAGCGTACGTTTAAACAAATCCGTAAACGGAACAACCCTGTCTAAAGCCCCTCCGGCAAGCCCTTCCGGTCTGCCGTTAAAGAGTTCGAGAAGGTCGGGCGCAAACATTCTGACAAACGCCTCGTTGGTTTCAAGTATATTCAAATCAGCATCAGCCATAACAATAGCGGAAGGCATAGAACGCAGCATTGCGCTTGCTTTTCTTATTGCAAGTTTACGCATATAAGAAACACACATAGACGGTTCCGCATCGCCGTTTAGCAAAGCTTCCGCAAGCTGACGACAAGTGTCATAGCCACAGCCGCCACAGTTGAGTTCATCTTCCGCACCGTGTTTGCCTATTCTTGCCATAGCTTCGGCTATTTCTTCAGGCGTGTATTTTTTAGTGTTTTGCGGGTGTTCATGGTATTCTTTTTCAACAACAACCTCGGGTTCTGTCGGAATATCATCTCTTAATTTAACGGTTTTTAAGATATCAGAC
>CALUSA010000143.1 GCA_944323275.1 Candidatus Gastranaerophilales bacterium | reverse complement strand
GTGTATTCCACACAAGACCCCGAAACTTACTGGTGTATCGAAACTTACCACTTAAAAAAGCCCGTTGATGATATTATTGGCGGCAAAAGGATTGTAAAACAGATTATTTATACACTCTGCTGTAAAAAACACGGGTGTTTAAAGCTTGAACTTCACAGTTACGAAAGAGATAAAACAACAGGTGCTCTTAAGCTTGTGATGACACAGGCAATTAAAGGAGAGGGTGCAAAGGTGTTTTTAGAAAGGACAAAAGATATGAGAATACGACAACCGCAATGCTGTCCTATAAAACCTGTGACAGGGTCAACGACAGTCCCTTGGGTTTACGGAAAATCCATAGGAAAAGAAAAACAGGTCGTCCGCTATTTTGATGAAAGCGGAAACAGGCAGGTGTTTAAAGGTCAAAAGATGACTTCTGAGGTTATAAAGACGCCTGTTAATATTTATAAATTAGGACAGTAAATTTTTTTAATTACTGTCAGCTATTACCATTTTTATCTGTATTTAAAATAATAAAAATAAAAAGGAGATTTTTTATGATTAATGACATATTAAATGAACCGCAAAAAATAGAAATCGAAGACAAAATTTATTTGTTTGAATTTGACCATCTTGCGCTTGCATCACTGGAAAAGAAAACAGGTAAAAGTATTTATGAGATTTATGATAATCTGCTTCAAAAAAAGCCTTTAACCCACAAAGAAAGTATTGCATTACTTGAAACCGGCATGTTTAAACATCATAGCGAAAACGAGATTGAGATATTAAAAAAACGACTCATTGAATATCCGGGATTTTTTAGCGTGGTGAAAGCTACACTGACAATGGCTTTTTCTCTCCCTATGATGCCGCCGGAGATTTTGCGGGAATGCAGCTTTAAAAAAAAAGACCGAATAACAGAGCAGAACAACCCGTGGATTATAAATACGACTGGTGCGGAAACTACGTAACTGCAAGGGCGGCACTGGGCTGGAGTGATGAGGATTTTTGGAAAGCTACGCCAAGAAAATTCTATGCATTTTTGTTTACTTATGCAAAGTTAAAAGAAAATGCAATGACTGACAATCAGGAGGTGCTTGTAGGTGAAAGGGCATTCAATGCACTTTCGCAGATGGTTAGTCAATGTAACCGTTGATTTCCCTGCTTTCTCCCTTAATAGTCAAGTAAAAGCCTGTTAGGGGGAAAGATATTTATTTCTTACAATTACACTGTCATTCTTGTATATGTTACGTAATTCGGTGATAAAAATAATCAATTCATAAAATAAATAATAAATCTAAATGACTGCTTATTCACAAAAAATCCGACCTTTGTGAAGTGAGTTACAGAAAGTTACACAAACAACTACAAGCGAGGTTTGTTTGAGGCACGGGAAATTATTTGAAGCAAATTAATCTTTGTACTTTAGCAATTTTTACGTGCCGAGTTGCCGAGCACAGGTTTGTGTTACTTTCTGTATGAACGCAACAGCAGGTCGGAAAGTTTCTTGGGCTCCACCCGTTCTTTGTTTCAAAGAATGGGTGGAACATAAAGCAAAAATCTTTGTTTTTATTTTTTTTATGTTCATTTCTTTTCTTTGTGTTGTGCGGGTAAAAGAAAAGAAACGACCCATACCCTGAAGGGCATCCTGATTCGTACGGCTCGTATCTCGTCTACGACTCAAGCAAGAAAGGCAAACCGGTATCAGTGCTCCGCCCCAGTTCACTATTAAAAGAACAATGTGTATTTGCTATATCATAGTTTATTCGTGAAGCCATTTTGTACGTTTCGCCACAGCTCAACGGCAAAAGAAGGCAACCCCTGACGGCTTACAAAGTAAGCCGTATATATCAGGAGAGTAAAAATGTAACAATTTTTGTCCCAGAATTACATAACATATACCACAATGACGAACAAGTAGAAACTATGCTATACTACAACAATGTTAAAGAAAATAATCCCGATATTGATAATATCAATGATGATGTTTGCCTTGCCTATTGAAGCAAAAACATTAAAAGGCGGAGTAAAATACACGGTAAAACAGGCAAGAGAAGAAGCTTTCGCAAATGTTGAATACACACTGCCTCAGTCAATAATCAAAGCAAATCTTACTGACCCTAATTACAAAGAAAACAAAAAAGCCATAAAGTTAGGTGCTACGGAGTTGAAGGATAGATATATTCAACATTTTTCAGATGGTGGCTATGGAATAGCATATAAAACAAACTTATATTTTGTATATTATTATAAAAAAAATGGAAAATTGGATGGTATAGAAAAAAGAGAAAGTTTATATACCCCGATGAAGACATTTAGATACAATTCTGACGGTAATTTAGAAGAAATAAGTTTGTTTTTAACACCAAACAACTCATACATATTTAACATAAACGGCGAATTACAATGTCATTGGGTTGGGAATAAAGGGTATAATAAAAATGGAAAAGTTATTATTACCAGATTTTAGTAAAAAAATTAATATTAAAAACAGACACCTGAAAAGGTGTCTGTTTTGTTTATTTGATAATATGAAAGGAGACAAAAATGAATAAACAATTAAATCAAGGACTAAATTTATCAGATAGTCCGGTAATCGACCA
>CALUSA010000142.1 GCA_944323275.1 Candidatus Gastranaerophilales bacterium | reverse complement strand
AATCATTTTAACCGTACAGGATTGAAATGTCTGGTTTAATACATTCTCATCCCTCCGTATTAAAAAAGACCCTTGCGGGTCTTAAAATTCGGAGAAGGAGGGATTCGAACCCTCGAGGCAGATTACTCCACCTAACACCTTAGCAGGGTGCCGCCTTCAGCCTACTCGGCCACTTCTCCATATATTCAAATAACAAGTAAACCTATACTAACAAAAAAAAATCTTTTTTACAAATATTTATTTAAAAGGCAATTTTGAATATTAATGATAAAATATTTGCAAGCAGGAGAATTTATAATGTTAAAAATTGCACTCGGTACATCTAACCCGCACAAACTCGAAGAAATTAACGACATGCTAAAGGAAATTCATCCTGACAGCATTGAGTTTGTACTTGTAAATGACAATTTTAATCCCGAAGAAAACGGCAAAACCTTTGAAGAAAATTCATATATAAAAGCTGCTGAAGCAGCTAAAATAATGAAAATTCCCGCACTTGCAGATGACACAGGGCTTTGTGTTGATGCACTTGACGGACGTCCGGGTCTCTATTCCGCAAGATATGCTCCTGACCAAAAGTCTAAAATAGCTAAATTGCTTGAAGAAATGAAAAACATCCCACAAAACAAACGCAGTGCGCATTTCATCTGCACAATGACTCTTGTTGCCCCTGACGGAACAAAATTACACACACAAACCGGCAAAATAGAAGGCTATATTGACACAAAACCCTCGGGAGAACACGGTTTCGGCTATGACCCGCTGTTTTTTATTCCTGACTTAAATAAGACAATGGCGGATATGACACTTAAAGAAAAAAACACCCTCTCTCACCGTGCACGTGCTCTAAGACCTATGGTCGAATGGATTAAAAACAATTTATCCTAAAAATTCCGTAATAAAACATCATTGCCGCAAAATGCATATCAAAAGGCAGACTGCTCATACTCATTTTTAAACAGAAATGCCGAATAAAAGTTCAAACGCATAAAAAAATCAGACCTTCCGGTCTGAGTTTACTGCATCTATTCAAATTAAAATTATAAACTGGGGAAAAATCTTTTGTTATAATGTTCCGGTTATAATATATTATGCTCTGTATAATATATTCTGGGTTGAATCATAACTTTCGATAGCATCTTTCAACTGTTGAGCGTGTCTTGTTGTTTCATCAGAAAATAAAACATCTTTGAAAAAGTTAATCTTGCTCATAAAGTTGCTTTTGTTTCTTTTATCGTTAGAAGATTCAACAAATGCTTCTAATATAGCCGGTGAAACACTGTCTGTTTGAGATTGTTTAAAGACAGGTCTTGTGGCATATTGTTTATTATTATTTATATTTGAATAGCTATATGTATTTATGCTATTAATTTTCATTTTTTTCGTCCTTATGTTGTGACTTGTTTTTAATTAAGTGTTTTATCTACACTATTTAGTACATTTTTATTATGTACTATAAACTTTTCTTTGTCAACCCTTCTTGAAAAAATCTTAATATCTCCCGAAAAATATTGTTATTATTAGCTTTGAGATAAAGTGCATTTTTTACACTTAATCACTGTTTTTATACTATTTTTGTTAAATATGATAAAAAATCAGAAGAATAATTCAAAAATACCCGACCGGCTAATTGCGCATGCATCAATTTTAAAGTTATATATAATTAAATCTTTTTCATACTTCCAACTATTCTTAATTCCAGACAGCCAGGGCTTTTTTAGACCAAAGCCCTGTTTTTTTATCTTCAAAATAATAACAAAAATATCAAAAATAAAGTGTAAGTATTACAATTATTTTGTTTATCCATGACTATTCTTTACATGCCACCGGCATTTGTACCAACAAGACAAAAATGTTCATCACCGCAATATATTATAAATAATTTTATTTGTACAAAACGCTTAAATAAGGTAAAATAAAGATTAATCACTTATTTAAAGGGGAGAAAACTAATGGCAGTAAAAGAAAAAGATGAAACAGTTGCTGTTTCCGATGAAAAAAATAAAGCACTTAAACTAGCTATTGAAAAAATAGAAAAAGACTTTGGTAAAGGTTCTATTATGAAACTCGGCGACAAAACAGCCGTTGCCTGTGAAGCAATTCCGACAGGTGCGCTTGCACTGGATATTGCGCTCGGCATAGGCGGGGTACCGAGAGGTCGTGTAATAGAAATCTACGGTCCGGAATCTTCCGGTAAAACAACACTTGCACAGCACATTGTTGCAGAATGCCAAAAAAGAGGCGGTATTGCAGCGTTTATCGATGCCGAACACGCTCTTGACCCGGAATATGCAAGAGCTTTAGGTGTAAATGTTGATGAACTTCTTATTTCTCAACCGGACACAGGCGAGCAGGCTCTTGAAATTGCAGAAGAACTTGTCCGCTCGGCTGCTGTTGACGTTGTTGTTATCGACTCTGTTGCAGCCCTTGTTCCAAAAGCAGAAATTGAAGGCGCAATGGAAGACCAGCAAATGGGTTTACAGGCACGTTTAATGAGTAAAGCATTGAGAAAATTAACAGGTATTGTCGGCAAAACCAATACAACCGTTATTTTCATCAACCAGCTGCGTCAAAAAATCGGTGTTATGTACGGCAA
>CALUSA010000141.1 GCA_944323275.1 Candidatus Gastranaerophilales bacterium | reverse complement strand
TGCTTCAAAAAAATTCTTTATCTCATCTGCAATCTGCGGGTGCATAATTGAAGATATCTTTTGCCTTGCTATGCTATCAAAAAAAATAAGCTGTCCGACTTTATACCTTGAAAACTCTCCATTTTCAAACACATCAAAATCTTTGAAAGCATCAAAGAGCTCTTTATTTTCTACTGTCAAAAGTTTATGCGAAACATCATCTGTATCAAGGACTCTAAATCCTCGCGTTTGAAGGAATTTTTGAACTGTAGTTTTGCCTGATGCAATATTACCGCAGATTGCTATTCTTTTCACTGTTTTGAAATCCTGTTTAAAAAATTCTTTAATTCTCTTATTTGAATAGGTTTTATAGGCTTGAATTCTCCGCGTTTTAACCCGTCCAGAGTCAATGTCGCATGCTGAATGCGTTTCAATGTTTTAACCTCATATCCAACAGCTTTAAACATTTTCCTGATTTGTCTGTTCATTCCCTGATACAGGGTAATCCGCATTTCAGTATGTGAACTGTCCATTTCTAAAACTTCTATATCTGCATAAGCGATTTTACCGGGTTCCAGCTCAATTCCGTTTGCAAGCTTTTCAAGTTCATGTCTGTGTATTGAAGAATTAATCGTAACAAGATAAACTTTCGGAACCTTTACTGACGGATGGGTTAAAGCATTTATTAAATCGCCGTCATTTGTAAGAATTAAAAGTCCAGTTGAATCTTTATCCAAACGTCCGACAGGTTTCAGGCTGAACAATTCCTCAGGCAGTAAATCATAAATTGTTTTTCTGCCCTGCTCATCTTCCCTTGTTGTTATGTATCCGGCAGGTTTAAAAAATCTGTAATATTGATGCTTTGCCGGAGTAACAAGTTTCTTATCTACAAAAACTTTATCCTTCGGCATTACAATAAACCCGAGTTCGGTTACAATTTTTCCATTTACACTGACTTTCCCACTCCGGATAAACTCATCAGCCTTTCTCCGTGAACACAGACCGGAAGACGCTATATACTTATTTAAACGCACACCGGACATTTTTTATTGTCCTCTTTTTCAACGGAGTTCTCAAAACTTTTTAAAAGTTCCTCAGGCATTCTTCTGTAAAGTTTGCCGGCATTGTTAATAGCTACAACATCAAACACGGCTTCTATAAAAATTTTGTCTATCTCTTTTGATTTTATTACCTGCTTAAAAGTAACCGACAGGCTGTTGAATTTTTCAATGCATGTTTCAATAATAACAGTATCATCGAGTTTTGCGGATGCTTTGTATCTGACATTCATATTTGTAACAGGGAGCAGAACATCCATATTCTTCATTGTTACAAGATCAATCCCGAGCATATTACACAAATCAACACGACCTTTTTCAAGCCACCTTAAATATGCTCCATGCCAGACTACACCGTAAGCATCAGTATCCGAATAATAAACTCTTGTTTCAAATATATGTTTCATACAAAGAATTATAACACAAAAGGAGAAAAAATGAAATACAAATGTTCAGTATGCCAGTGGATTTACGATGAAGAAAAAGAAGGCAAAAAATTTGACGAGCTGCCTGATGACTGGGCATGCCCGTTATGTGGCGCTGGAAAAGATATGTTTGACAAAATTGAGGAGTGATAAATAAATTTTTATCGAAATACCAGCGACTTATATACAACTTTACACTAAATATGCTTAAAATACAGCTATAAGGTCATTCCTTATCATTGTAAGGTCCTCCCTGCATTGGGACATTTTGCACGAAATCAGAGATTTCGACAAAAGCAGTCAAACAAATTCAGAGCCTGCTCTGAATTTGTTTCAGGAGTGAGGATTACAGATTTTTTAGCGTAAACTGCTATATAAATCCAGAGTATTCCCCCTTGACGGAAAAAATTATTTATTTTAGAATAAAAATTGCTATCGGGATGTGGCAAGGACTCCGCTTTTTCGATTGAGTATCGAAAAAGAAGGAGGGACTTGGTAGCGCCGCTACCAAGCAAGCCAAAAGACCGATAAAAAAAGAAATACCGCCGGGATGTGGCGCAGCTTGGTAGCGCACCTCGCTTGGGACGAGGGGGTCGCACGTTCAAATCGTGTCATCCCGACCATTTATTAAAGCTTGACTCAGGTCAGGCTTTTTTTATTTATCTTTAATAAGATTAAAGTTTCTCTCACAATTTGGCTATAAATACTATAAAGGCCACTTTCTTGATGTATGTAAAACTCTTAAAATATAAACAACATCATCTCTTACCTGATAGGGGACAATATAAGGATATTTACTTATAACAAGTTCTCTTGTTCTTAAAACTCTTCCTGCTCTGCCCGCAGCAGGATTTACAGCAAGTACTGTTTCTATTTTTTCAATAATATATGATACAACTTCTTTGGCGGCTTCTTTATTATTATCGTAAATATATTCCCTGATAGAATTCAAATCATTAACAGCAGATTTTGAAAATCTAATCCTGTATTCCACTATTAAATGCCCCAATCTTTTTTGACATCTTCTATAGATACACTATCATTGTTATCAATATCTTTTATACCATCTTGAATTGCACTAATCTGCCATGCTTCAATATCAAGATATTTTTCTATTGCATCAATGGCAAGACAAGCTTTTGTCCGGCCTGTTGCATGTGCAAGTTCT
>CALUSA010000140.1 GCA_944323275.1 Candidatus Gastranaerophilales bacterium | reverse complement strand
CAAAGACCGCAGCGTCCACAGGGCGGCAGACCGCCAATGGGTGGAAGAAAACCTGCCAGACCGCAAAACAGACCGCCAAAACAACTTCTGGTAAACAAAGAACAGCTTTTACAAATTGAAGAATTATACAAAAAGATGCTGCCATTGCCCAACCCTGATGCACATGAAGTTATCGGAGAACAAATCGGGCTTGAAGCAAGAAAAGTATTTTTCGGTATAAATCTGGTAAGACAAAAATTAATGCTGCCAAAGCTGCCTTATCCAAAACGCAAACTCGCTGTTTCTCCCGATCAGCTTGCAGCAATAAAAATGTTATACGAACCGTTATTGCCGCTTCCGCCTATCGGATGCCATAAAATTATTGCAAGTCAGCTTAAAATAGACGAATGGCGTGTGCATGTCGGTATCGGTCTGATTAGAAAACAATTAGGTTTAGACAGATGGAATCCGGAAAGAGAAGATGCTCCCGCAGAATTTAAACAGCAGCCAAAGGCTGTTGAAGAAGCTTCTGCAGCAGAAGATGCAGAGTCTAAAGCTTCTCAAAATCCGGAACAGGTTGAAGAAAAGCCTAAAAAACGTGGAAGAAAAAAAGCTTCTGAAACTGTTGAGGAAAATACAGAATCCGTAAAAGAAGATGAGTAAACTTGTTTCTGTAGGAAAAATCCTTAATTTTCATGGAATTAAAGGAGAAGTCAAAGTCGGTTTTAGTTCCGGCAAAGAAGTTCTCTTAAAAAGTTTGAAGCAGGTCTATATTTTTCTGGATAACACAAAAACAACTTTTGATATTGAATCTGTTCGATTCCATAAAAATTTTGCTATTATAAAATTTAAGCAGATAAATTCGATAAATGAAGTGATGAATATCAAAGGGCTTTTGCTTCTGGTTACGGAAGATACCTTAAAATCCTCGCTTGAGCAGGACGAATTTTTGGTATCCGATTTATCAGGGTTAACCGTATATGATACAGCCGGTGAAAAAGTCGGTACGGTTTGTGCGGTGGGTGACAATAGCGCAACCAATTTGCTTGAAATCGAAAAAACAAACGGTTTAAAATTTATGGTTCCATTTGTCAAAGAATGGGTGCCCGAAGTTGATATTGAAAACAGAAAAATCGTTGTAAATATGATGGAAGGTATCGAATCATTGTTTACGGCACAGGGTAATCAACAATGAAGTTTGATGTATTGACTTTGTTCCCTGAAATGATTAATCAGGCGTGCTCTCACAGCATTATCGCACGTGGAATAGAGTCCGGTTTGATTTGTGTCAATGCAATAAATCCACGTGATTTTACCAAAGATAAACACAAAAAGGTGGATGATACGCCATACGGCGGCGGTGCAGGCATGGTATTAATGTGCCAGCCTTATTTTGACTGTTTTGACTCTATTGAAAAAAACAGTGACACAGAGGTTATCATACTTTCTCCGCAGGGTAAAACTTTTGACCAGAAAATGAGTACGGAACTTTCAAAAAAATCTCATGTTATATTAATCTGCGGGCATTATGAGGGGTTTGACGAAAGGATAAAAATTTACACAAAAGCAAAAGAAGTTTCCATCGGTGATTTTGTTCTAACAGGCGGAGAACTGCCTGCCATGTGCATTATAGATTCAGTATGCAGAAATATAGACGGTGTTCTGGGCAAAATTGATTCTGCACATTTTGATTCCTTTTCTGACGGCTTGTTAGAACATCCTCAATACACAAAGCCAAGAGTTTATAACGGGTTAAAAGTTCCTGAGGTACTCTTAAACGGCAACCATCAGGAAATTGCTCTCTGGCGGCGTAAACAGCAGCTTATAACAACTTATCTAAAACGCAGGGATTTATTTGACAAATTTGCCGCAATTTGTAACGATAAAACAGATTTAAAACTTTTGAATGAGGTAATTTCAGAGTTTAAATAGTAATATTTAATTGATAGTTAGATAGGTTTTATGCAATGGAAATAAACATAGAGCAGCTAAAAAAACTTTTTGATATGGCAGGCATTGAAATTGATCTGGATAACGTTACCTCTGACGATATCACAAAGGCATTGATTGCTATTGAACGAAAATTACTCTCTTTTTCATCAGGGGATGCTCTGTCATTGCCTGCAGAGTTTAATATTTTAATTATTGATGATATGGAATTGTCTATTTATCAATTTAACCAGCTGCTTAAAAAAGTCGGCATAGTTCCGACGGTTGCAAGAAATAAAATAGAAGCTATTGCTGAATTAAAAAAGAAAAAATATGATTATATAGTAATCGACCTTTTCCTGCCCGATGCTGAAGACGGTATGGAGCTTATTGATGAATGCATAAAGTTGCGTGATGCAAAAAGAACAAATAAAATTATTGTTATGTCTGGTACTGACGACAAAGACCTGATTGAACGCTGTTATAAACGTGGTATTGATGAATTTGTTCCTAAAAGCAGTAACTGGCATGACCAGATTCTGAAATATATTACTTCATCTTTTACCTCAAAACAGCATGAAGATTTCTTTAAATATTCAATTAACAGCGATATTTGCTGTTACACAATTAATAAATTTAACGGTCAAAAGCATATCGATATGCTTTTAAAAGACGTAACAACAAGTCTTTATACAGGTCAAATAAATATTATATTTAATATGGAAAATGTAAAAATATTTGATGACGAATATACAAATATTTTTACAACGCTTTATAAAATGTGTAA
>CALUSA010000139.1 GCA_944323275.1 Candidatus Gastranaerophilales bacterium | reverse complement strand
TATTGGGTAATTTTTATGTTAAGATTTTATACATTAGTATATGAGGAAAATCTATGATATCAGTAAATGATTTAAAAACAGGCTTAACATTGGAATTAGACAACGGACTGTGGTCTGTTGTGGAATTTTTACACGTAAAACCGGGTAAGGGTGCTGCTTTTGTAAGAACAAAGCTCAAAAACGTAGAAACAGGCAACGTTGTTGAAAAAACTTTTAGAGCAGGCGAAAAAGTTGCAAAAGCTACTCTCGACAAACGTGAAATGCAATACCTTTACAAAGAAGGTGCTGACTATGTAATGATGGATACGGAAAATTATGAACAGCTTTCTGTTCCTGAAGTTCATATCGGTGACGGTGTAAAATACCTTAAAGAAAATATGAATGTACAAATCCTTTTGCATGACGGTAAAATTGTCGGTCTGGATATTCCTAACCACGTTGAACTTGAAGTCGTTGATACTCCGCCGTCAGAAAAGGGCAACACTTCTCAGGGCGGTACAAAACCTGCCAAACTCGAAACAGGTGCGGTTGTTAACGTTCCCTTCTTTATTGCAAACGGCGATAAAATAAGAGTTGATACAAGAACAAACGAATATCTTGACAGAGTATAATAAATTTGCCGTAATGCTTTATATAAAGTGTGACGGCAGAAATAGCTTAGTAAAAGGATGTTACTATGAATTTTGAATTAGATTATATTGAAAAATTAGTCAAAATGGTATCTGACAGTGATTTGACAGAATTGACACTGGAAGATAACGAGCAGGCTATTGTGATAAGAAAAGAAAAAGAAATTGTACAGGCACAGGTTGTTCCGCAGGCAATGACTGCTGCTGCAATTGCTCCTTCTCCTGCATCTGCGCCAACAGCCGCAGAAGAAAAGAAAGAAGAAGCACCAAAAGGCAAGCCTATAACTTCGCCAATGGTAGGTACATTTTATATGGCGTCTTCTCCGGGGGCAAAACCTTTTGTTGAAGTAGGACAAACTGTTTCAACAGGTCAGGTGGTTTGTATTATCGAAGCTATGAAGCTTATGAACGAAATAGAATCGGAGGTTTCCGGCAAAGTTACTCAGATTTGCGTTAAAGACGGCGAAGCCGTTGAATACGGTCAGGTCTTGATGTATGTAGAATAAATATAAACAGCTTAAAATATAAAAAAATAACCGGTTAATTTTAACCGGTTATTTTTTATTAAACATTTTCATTGTTTTGAGCGTCAGTATTAATTTCTTTTTCCTTTGCGCAGAGCACAAACTGAGCTATCAAATTTGTTGATACAAGATAGGTATAAAAAGTTAAAACAGGTACAAAAATTAAACCTATAATTGTTATCGAAAGCAGTGACATAATTATTTGTGCCAGAACGGAAAGTGCAAGGAAAAGAAGTATTAACACGCAATAATTTCCGACATTGCCTTTTAGCATTTCAAAAGCAGTTTTAAAATTAACAAAAGAAAGAATTTTTAAGTCTTTATAAAAGTTTGCGCTCATTAACGGATAAAATATACTTAAAAGTATGTACACAACTAAAGTAGCAGCACCCAGCATTGTTAAAAGTATAAAAACTGCCGGATGAAAAGCATTCCCGCCGAGAGCAAAAAATAAACATATCAAGAATATTAAAGACAAAAGCAATGCCGGCAGACTGTAAATAAATGTTCCTACAAAGTATTTTAGTCCTGTTTTCAGCATTTTTTTAAATTCATTCCAATCGGGTAAAAATGTATTGGAATAATTAATGATTTTGTTGCCTGTCTGTACACAGTATCCTGTTAGCAGTAGGGTTAAAATAATTGCAAAAATTATACACAATAATAAAGAACCTATACATATTCCTTTTGAATCCGTAAAAAGATAGGCAATAAGCGGAGTTAAAAATACCGCAAAAGAAGCAAGTAAAATTCCTGAGCCTGCCAGCAGTTTGTTTACCCAGCCCGGGTCTTTTGATATATAAGTTAGTGATTTTTCAAAATCGAGTTCCATTTTTTATTTCTCCTTAGTTTTATTTTAATTTTGTTCAACATTTTTTGGCTCGTTAGCTATTTGCATAAAACGGGCAGTTAAAATACAGCTCATAATGCTAACGTATAATGAAACAAACGGAATTGCCAGCAAACCTATTATTGTCAGTGCAAGAATAATCCATGAAAAACCAAGCAGCGACGAAAGCGCCAATACTATCAGCACCAGAATAAAATAGTTCAAACCGTTGCCTTTTAAAAGTTTATATGCCTCAGATACATTTAAAAATGCAAACGGGTTAAAGTCTTTCATAAAATTAGCCATAAATAATGAGTAAAAAAGCGTATAAACCCAAAACAAAAGTTCAGTGAATATATCAAAACAGAATAACAGAGTTTTTACACTTTCCGACTTGTCGTCTAAAGGTTCAAAATGCATGGCTGTAAAAAAATATGCCGCAGTCAAAAACATAACCGGCAAATAAAACAAAATTGAACCCAGTGTACCTTTTAAACCTATCAGAACCAGCTGCCAGAAATCAGACCACTCGGGGAGTTTTGTCATAGGGTCGTTTAAATAATCATGTCCGGCTTTAAAGCAATATCCCAAAAGAGACAGGCCGATAATCGTACATACAACAAAGCAAAAAGCAAATAACAAAAGCACTGCGGGAACAGCGGCCGGCGAATGGAATAAAGCTAAAAACAACAACAGCGGTATCAACAAAAGCAAAATCGTTGAAATACTGAGTACACTACCTATAACAAGTTTTTTTATCCAGTGTTC
>CALUSA010000138.1 GCA_944323275.1 Candidatus Gastranaerophilales bacterium | reverse complement strand
TTGTGTGAGTTTTGAGATTGTGCGTGGATATTAACGTCATTTCCCGCAGTAATTTTCGCACCGTCATTTACATTTATTGTAGAAATCGTTTTAGAACCAAGTGTATAGTAATACTCCTGACCCGAGTCAATTACGGGGGTGTATCTTGTACCTGTTTTGATTGAAGTATTTGCAACTGCAAGAGAATTTATATTAACATCATTATCGGCAATAATATCTGCACCGCTGCCGATTACGACCTCTGCTTTTGCTCTTGCACCTTCAAAATCAAAACCTTCACCGGTTACGGCACCTTCTATAATTTGCCCGATAGCAGAGCTGTATGCACTGTCAAACAATGTTGTACCGTCTTTTTGTGCGATATAATCAGCCTTGCTTGTTGCACTGATATCAACATTGTTTCCTTTTAAAACGGCATTGTTAATATCTACTTTTGCAAAATTTGTGTCGTTGTGTGCATTCGGATTTGTTGCATCAGAAGGAATTGAATCTCTGACATAAGTTTTTAAAGCACTTTGTACGTTTTCTGAAGTTATGCCCAAGTCCTGTAATTCTTGAGGCAAAAGGTTTGTATCAAGTACATTGCCGTATTCATCCACAAGCGGACCGGATAGATTATTAAGAACAAACTCTTGACCATTAATAAGTAATTTATCGCCAAGTGTAGGAGCAACAACAGTTTTTATTGATTGAGCCTGAATAACGATATTTCCGTTAGCATCTTTGGTAAATCCCGTACCGCTTTGCACCTTATTGTTTACAAGTGCGTCAAACAACTTTCCGGCAGCCTCTGTTGTTGCAAGTCTTTCGTTTACCTTTTGCCCTGCATTTGTTTCGGCTGCGTTATCTACACCGGCGAGAATACCCGCTTTATTATCAGCTGTATTACCTATATTAACAGTTTGAGCAACAAGGTTCACATCTCCTCTGGCGATAATTTTCCCGTTGACGGTAATGTCAGACCCCATATCGGAGGCTTTTAATACTGCAAGATTGTTTTCATGCGTATAACCTTCCGGCAAAGCAGAACCTATTGCTGAATCAACCATATATTTTGTATACGCCTGCTGTGTAGGAGCAATGGCAGTAAGAGAGCCTACATTTATAACACCTGATGCGCCGACAGCCATGCCGTTTGGAGAAACAAATATGGCATGCCCGCCTATATCACCGTTTTTTAAAATCCCGTTTAAAACACCGTTAATAATAATTCTGTTATCAACAAGGTTTACAAATTTATCAACAGGAATATCTCCGTTTTTGAGTGCAAAAATAAGATTGGCAACGTCACCTTTTCCCAGTTCAAAGTTGCCGTAATGTTTAAACCCGAAATCACCGTTAGCAATATCAGGATGTATATCAAAAGAACCGCTTTGTCCGTTAGCAACTCCTGAAATATTAGATTCGGCAATTGCCGGCAATATCATGGTCTGCTGCATAAAAAACAAAGATGTTAATACAAATGCAACAAGTTTTTTTACACTCAAATTAAATTTTAAAAACATACAAATTCCCTATTCTTACGGTATTTTACCAGTTTAAAATAAGGTTATTAGTTTTTCATTAATTTGTGACACTTTGTCACAATTTTTTATAAAATCGTTACATAAGATACAAATTATTTTATTTCATGTAAAAATAATATTTATATAAGTTTTATAAATTTTATAAGAAGCGGGTTGAAAAAGATTTAATGAAAAAAAATAAAGCGAGGCAAATACTACTTTTAGCAGCCGTAATATTGCTTGCTCAAAGCAGCTGTTTTGCCGACCCGATTGGCGGTTTTAATCCGTCGGATATTCCGACAAACATGAATTACGGCGGTATTATTAACAGCCACGACATGATGATGCTGAAAGAAAAACAAAGGCTGCAGGACGAAGCCGAAGATTTTCAAAACTTTCAGGACAGAAAACAAGGCAAACATAAAAAAGACGAAGTTATAAAAGACGAAACAGGCAGCGGCGAAAAAATTTACGACGCAGAAACTTCTCAAAAATTAAAAGAACAGCAAGAGCTTTTAATAAAAGAGCAGCAAAAAAAGAAAAAAAGATTCGGTTTTTTCAAACGCAAATCAAAAGATAATCAGGAAGAACAGATACAGGAACAGTCAACCGGCAACGCCGCAGAAGATTCTGCGACGCAGGATGACAGCAAAAAAAAAATTATAGAAAAGACGGATACAACTACTACTATTAAAGCCAAAACCGAGAAAACAAATGTTCAAGACGGCAAAGTTTTTATTAAAGCGGTAGGTGTAACTAACTCTCAAATTCTTTCCGATGCAGAGATTCAGGCTATTACTGATTCTGTTATCGGGCAGTATGTTTCGTTTGAGGCTCTAGAAAAACTTGTTCAGGATTTTAACTATGCATACGCTGAAAAAGGTTATGTAACGGCACGAGCATTTTTGCCGCCGCAGACAATTCAAGACGGCGTTGTAAGAATAAATCTTGTTGAAGGGCTTGTTGGCGAAGTCAGCGTTGAAAACGCAAAATGGACTTCCGAAAACTACGTTAAAAAAAGAATTTCCGCTAAAAAAGGCGATATCTTTCAGATTGTTGAACTCGAGCAGGACATATTAAAATTTAACAAATACAATAACGGAATAAAATTAAAAGCAAACCTGGTAAAAGGCGAAAAAATCGGGACAACAGACATTAAACTTCAGGCTGACGAAAAATTTCCGTTCCGTGTTACAGCCTTGATGGATAACGCCGGCAGAAAGACTATCGGTGAGTTAAGAGGCGGTTTAATG
>CALUSA010000137.1 GCA_944323275.1 Candidatus Gastranaerophilales bacterium | reverse complement strand
ACAGGGTGAGGAGTTATAACAGAATTTTCCGGCAGGCTGTCTGTTTGTTCAATTCCTTTTTGCGCAATTATATTCAGGGCATCGGCATCAATTACTGATTTTTTATTTGTTTGTGCAAGATAGTTTACAGCAGCACGGACAAACTGACCTGTTTCATTTTCCGTAGAAAGCCCCGGACCTATAGAAACCACGCTGTAGGAATCAATATAATTTTTCACCTGTTCAAAGGCACTATGTGCTATACATTGCCCGTTATAAGTATCAAGAGGAAGAAACGTCACACAAGGACAAAAAGCGGCTACAGAGGCAATAACCTGTTTTATTGAAGCTAGCGTAACAAGCCCCGCTCCTGTTTTTAAAGGAGCAAGCGATGAAAGATAAGCTGCCCCCTGATAATTAATTGAGCCGGCAATATTCAGCACCTTGCCGTAAGTTCCTTTGTTAGATTCTTCAACCCTTTTAGGAAGTAAAGTTTTTGCAAAATCTTTTGTTACTTCTTTAGCTGTCATTATTGCACTCCTGCTTGACGCAATGCCTCATAAACCACGACAGCCACGGAGTTTGAAAGATTAAGGCTTCTCTGACCGTCTTGCATAGGTATTGTGAGATTATATTGAGATTTTTCCTTTAATAAATATTCGGGCAAGCCTCTTGTTTCAGGTCCGAACACAAGGAAGTCACCGTCTTTGAACTTTGCTTTTGTATAAAGATTTTTGGTTTTTGTCGTCAAATAATAAAAAGTGCTGTCGGGGAATTCCTGCCACAGGTCTTCCAATTTTTCGACTCTTTTAATGTTTACGGAATCCCAGTAATCTAATCCTGCACGTTTTAAATGTCTGCTGTCTATTGAAAACCCCAGCTTGCCTACAAGATACACATCACAATTTGTACAGGCGGCAAGCCTGACAATATTACCGGTGTTTTGTGGTATTTCAGGTTCATAAAGAACAATATTAAATTTTGTTTGTATATTCATATCTTCTACCGTATAAAATCAAAACTTACCCTATTTTAGCACATAACAAATTATAATATCCTGTTAATTTTATGTTCATTTTTTTGTTGCCATTCCAAAAACATTTAAACCAGCAAATGCGGCAACAATTCCGACCTTTGTGAAGTGAATTACAGAAAGTGTCTTGAAATCGGACGTTGCGGGCTCCTGAACGTAGCCCTTCACGGTTGCACTGGGTTCGTTTCACTCACACGGCGTGCCAGTCCGATTCCGCTACACAAACAACTACAAGTGAGGTTTGTTTGAGGCACGGGAAATTATTTGAACAAAATTAATCTTTATACGTTTAGCAATTTTTACGTGCCGAGTTGCCGAGCACAGGTTTGTGTTACTTTCTGTATGAACGGAACAGCAGGTCGGAGAGGTAAAATGTAAAAGGTTAAAGATTAGAGGCGCAAATCACTATTAGCACAGAATGCATTATTCTTTTTGTCTGAGCCTCAGGTGCAGATTGAGCCCCAGTATGTTCCGGCGCAATTATACAGAGCAAATAATAACTTATCCAAAACGCCTATTTGTACAAAAATTATTTTCGTATGATAATTATAGTGATGGAAACAATCTAATCGTGATTTTTGAAAATTTAATCGTGAATTTACCAACGAGGACATAAATTTAAAAGAAAGGTGAACACATGCTAAAAGAACAATTAGACAAAATTATGCGTCCGAAAGCAATTGCTGTTATCGGTGCATCAACAAAGGACCACACTATCGGTTCCGACATCATGAAAAGATTAAAAGAATATAATTTTACGGGTCAGATTTATCCCGTTAACCCTAAAGGCGGAGAAATCCAGGGTTTTAAAGCTTATACAAACGTTAAAGAAATTCCAGGCGAAGTTGATTTAGCTATTATAGTTATAGCTCAAAAATTTGTATTAAATGCAATCGATGAATGCCACGAAAAAGGCATCAAAGGTATTTGTATCATATCAGCCGGCTTTAAAGAAGCAGGCGCAGAAGGTGCAGAGGCTGAAAAACAACTCGTTGCAAAATTAAAAGAATACGGCATGAGATGCGTTGGTCCTAACTGCTTAGGCGTTGTAAACACAGCTCCTGATATCAGAATGGACGGCTGCTTTGCTGAATCACTTCCGGAAAGAGGCAATATCGGTTTTGTTTCTCAATCAGGTGCTTTAGGCGGCGGTATCTTGAACATCTTAAAAGACCTCAACCTTGGTTTTGCACAGTTCATTTCAATCGGCAACCAGGCTGATGTTAACGCAGAAACAGCTATTGAATACTGGGAAAACGAAGACGATGTACAACAAATTTTGTTATACATGGAATCTATCCAGAACCCTGCAAACTTCAGAAAATTAGCTACAAGAGTAACCAAGAAAAAACCTATCCTTGCTTTAAAAGCAGGACGTTCAGCAGCAGGTGCTTCCGCAGCATCTTCTCACACAGGTTCTTTAGCAGGTGCAGACAAAGCTGCTAACGCTTTATTACAGCAGTCAGGTGTTATCAGAGAATATTCTTTGAAAAACCTTTTTGCTACAGCTAAAGTATTTGCAACTTCTCCGATTCCGAAAGGCGACAGAGTAGCTATCATCACAAACTCCGGCGGTCCGGGTATCATGGCTACAGACGCTGTTTGCGAATACGGCATGCAGATGGCAAAACTTTCCGATGCAACAAAAGAAAAATTAAGAAGCTTCTTACCTGCAGCTGCAAGTGTTAAAAACCCTGTAGATATGATTGCTTCAGCTCCTATCGAACACTACAAACAAACACTTGAAACAGTTAT
>CALUSA010000136.1 GCA_944323275.1 Candidatus Gastranaerophilales bacterium | reverse complement strand
TTTGTCAAGCAGTATAGTTAAGCAAAATCCGGCAATCACTACCAGCTTGCTTTAACTACACCGGGTAACAAACCTTCATGAGCCATTTTTCTCAAACAGATTCTGCAAAGACCGAAATCTCTGTGATATCCGTGAGGACGTCCGCAAATGGAACATCTGTTATGGAGTCTTACTTTAGGATATTTACCCTTTGATACAAGTAATTCTCGTCTTTCTTCTTTAGCTATCATTGATTTTTTAGCCACGATTTTCTCCTTTTTATGCAAATTGCATTGATTTTTTTCGTTTTATTTATTTTAAAACGCTCACTTTATTAAGCGTGTGATTTTTTCTTAAACGGCATACCCAAATCAGCAAGAAGTGCTCTTGCTTCTTCGTCAGTTTTTGCAGTAGTGATGATAGAAATGTTCATACCAAATACTGCATCAACTTCGTCGTAAGAAATTTCAGGGAACAGTGTTTGTTCCTTTAAACCTAATGTGTAGTTGCCTCTGCCGTCAAAACTTTTTGAAGAAATACCTCTAAAGTCACGGATTCTCGGTAAAACTACGCAGATGAGTTTTTGTAAAAAGTCATACATTCTTTCGCCACGGAGTGTAACCATACAACCTACAGGCATACCTTCTCTCAATTTGAAAGAAGAAATTGAATGTTTAGCTTTAGTGATAACAGCTTTTTGACCTGCAATTTTGGTCAGCTGTTTTACGATTGTTTCAGCTAATTTTGAGTTATGGCAAGCTTCGCCTACACCCATGTTGATAACAATTTTATTTAATTTAGGAATCTGGTTAACGTTTTCATAACCAAATTGAGATTTTAAAGATTCTTTTACTTCTTCTTCGTATCTAACTTTTAAGTCTTTTGTTACTGTAGTCATTTTTCTTTCCTTTTCGTAGAATGTACCTTCATTATGCCACAAACATAATTAATTTACGGATAACAAGGCACCCATACTTTTGTTACTATGAATCGATTTGTTCGCCGCATTTTTTGCAAACACGGACTTTTCTGCCGTTAACAACTTCATATCTGGCTTTTGTCGGACTTTCACATGCCATGCAATAAAGCATAACTTTTGAAGAATCAACAGGAGCTTCAATTTTATTTAAACCGCCCTGAATACCAGCCATCGGATTAGCTTTTTGAGCTTTAGTCACCATGTTCAAGCCTTCAACAATAACTTTATTTTCTGACTTGATGACTTTCTTCACGTTACCGATTTTTTTGTCAGCAGCTTCTTTGTCGTATCTGTCTTTACCTGAAATCAAGATAACACGGTCGCCACGTTTAACGTGCAAATCATGCTGTTCTATCTGTTTTTTAGTCTTTCTCATTGTTCTTTCCTTAATATTGATTAAGATTTTATTGTTACTGATTCGGGAATGTTTCTGTTAAATGTATTTCAATACATTTAAACATCACACGCCTTATATAACTTCCGGAGCAAGAGAGATAATCTTCATAAAGTTTTTATCTCTTAACTCACGTGCAACCGGTCCGAACACACGGGTTCCTCTCGGGTTGCCGTCTTTGTTTATAATTACGGCTGCGTTTTCGTCAAATCTGATTACTGAACCGTCAGCACGTTTGATATCAGCTTTTGTTCTTACGATAACGGCTTTAACAACATCAGATTTTTTAACAGCCATATTAGGTGTAGCGTCTTTTACAGCAGCAACAACAACGTCACCCACGTGAGCATATTTTTTATTTGAACTGCCCATTACACGGATAACAAGAAGCTCTTTTGCCCCTGTATTGTCAGCCACTACTAATCTGGTTTCATTTTGTATCATTGTTTTATCCTTTATTTCTATTGTTTAAGAAATCACGTCAAAAAATTTTTTTGACAGTTAAGTCCCTAAAATAAGAACCCGCTCTAAACTAGTTAGCCTTTTCAACTATTTCTGAGATAACCCAGCGTTTGTCTGAAGATATAGGTTTAGATTCAACGATTCTTACAACATCACCTACTGCACATTCGTTTTGAGCATCATGTGCTTTGTATTTTTTGTGAGTTTCGATGATTTTGTGATATTTAGGGTGTTTATTATATTCAGCTACTTGGATAACAGCTGTTTTGTCCATTTTGTTGCTTACTACAACACCTTGTTTTTCTTTCTTCGGCATCTTATTTTACCTCTGACTTTTCTTTAATTAACGTTTTAGCCTGAGCAATAACGGTTTTTAACTGACGAATTTGAGCAGGGTTTTCGAGTTTTTGCAATGCTTTTTGCAATCTCAAATCAAACAGCTGCTTTTTAGTATCGTTAATCAACGTCTTAAGCTCATCTATTGATTTTTCTTTAAGTTCTTGTAATTTCATTGTTATTTCCTTTAATTACGATTGGTAATTATTCACTTTTTAAGCTTCAGCAGCTTCTTTTTCAATAATTTTTACTCTGATAGGAAGCTTTTGAGCAGCTAATTTAAGTGATTCGACAGCAACTTCTCTTTGAGGGAAGTCGAGTTCAAAAAGAACTCTGCCCGGTTTAACAACAGCAACCCAGTACTCGGGGTTACCTTTACCTTTACCCATACGGGTTTCTGCAGGTTTTGCAGTGATAGGTTTATCCGGGAAGATTTTAATCCAAACATTACCGCCTCTTTTAATGTTACGTGTCATGGCACGTCTTGCGGCTTCTATTTGTCTTGATGTAATCCAGGCAGGATCGCAGGCAATAAGACCGAAGTTACCGAATTCGAGTTTGGTGCCTCTGGTTTCATGACCTTTCATTCTGCCTTTCATTTTTTTACGATATTTTGTTTTTTTGGGCATTAACATTTTAGTGTCGCTCCTAATTAT
>CALUSA010000135.1 GCA_944323275.1 Candidatus Gastranaerophilales bacterium | reverse complement strand
GATCTGGCAAGCGCAAAGTTAGCCCGTGATATTGCTAAGCGTATTGAAGAAGAACTCGATTATCCGGGTCAAATCAGGGTTACGGTTGTAAGAGAAATCAGAACTACTGAAATTGCAAAATGATTTGACCTGTATGCGCAGGCAAATATGAACGAAAATAATGAACAAATAAAAGTACTATTCATCGGAGATATTGTAGGTCGTCCGGGACGTAATGCCGTTAAGCATTTTCTGGACGATTTACGTTCTGATGACAAACTGGATTATGATTTTATTATTGCGAATGTCGAAAACGCTTCGCACGGTTTCGGGCTTACGGAAAAAAATCATAATGATCTTGCAGCCTGCGGTATAAATTGCTTTACCTCGGGCAATCATATCTGGGATAAAAAAGATATTTTTTCATATATCGACAAATCAGACCGCCTGATTAGACCGTTGAATTATCCTAAAGGAACATACGGGGTCGGATATCGTATTTTTGATATAAAAAACACAAAAATAGCCGTAATGAATTTTCTCGGACGAACTTTTATGACCCCTGTTGACTCTCCGTGGGAAATTCTCGAAAAAGAAATTGTACAGATTAAAGAACAGGCACCCGTTGTTATTATTGATTTTCATGCCGAAGCTACGGCTGAAAAAATCTGTTTTGCAAAATTCTGTTCTGAACATAAAGTGAGTGCCGTTATGGGTACACACACCCACGTACAGACTGCTGACGAAAAAATACTCAATGATTACACAGCCTACATAACGGATGCAGGTTTTTGCGGTGCTTATGATTCCGTTATAGGAATGGCTTACGAGCCTTCTTTAAAACGATTAATCTCAAGCATTCCGGAAAGGTTCGATGTTGCAGAAACTCCACTGCTTGAACTTAATGCCGTCAGTATGCGCTTTGATGCCGTTTCAGGGCAAGCTCAAAGCATAGAAAGAATTAATTACAAAAAAGATATTAGTGAGGTACAGACATGAAGAAAGGATAGAAAGGTGAAAGTCGATTTACACATTCACACAATCTATTCGGACGGCGTATTCAGCCCCGAAAAGATTGTGGATACTGCTATTGACGCAGGTTTGAATGCTATTGCGATTACTGATCACGATAACGTTCTTGCCTATCCGATAGCACTCGATTATGCTCAAAAAATCGCAAAAGAAAAAGGCACGCCGCCTTTGGAAATACTTCCCGGGGTGGAAATCAACACAATTTATAAAGATACAGAAATCCATATTCTCGGCTATTTTATGAACCGTGACGACGCTGATTTTCAAGAAATGCTTAAAACACAGCAAAAAGCACGTATTGAGCAGACCGAAGAAATCATCCATCTTTTAAACAAAAAAGAAGGCATACACATAACCTTTGATAAATTAAAAAGTCTGGTAGCCGAAGGCGGCAGTATCGGACGCCCGCACATAGCAAAAGCCATTACAATGGCAGGCGGAACAAACAGTGTTATGGAGGCTTACAGCAAATATATCAATAACGATTCAGATGTTTACGTGCAAAGAAAAACAATCTCTCCGCACGAAGCTATTGAAATCATTTATGACGCAGGCGGAATCCCCGTGTTTGCACACCCTTTTGATGTCGAAGATGCTGAAAATCTTATTAAAGAATTTATGCACTACGGCTTGAGAGGGGTCGAAGCTTATCACAGAAAGCACTCACCCGCTATGGTGGAATATTATTCAACAATTGCGGAAAAAAACGGTCTGATAATAACAGGCGGCTCGGATTTCCACGCTCCGAACCCCAATAACGGTCAGATTATTCTGGGCAAAAACTTTATACCGGAATGGATATATGACAAACTTATGCAGGAAAAGAAACAACTTGATTTAGCAAGATAACTTAACCCGTGCAAAGGTTGGCTGCGTAAATCTTCCGGAGATTGAATATGAAAAAACTCAAAGCTTTTAACATGGTAGAAATTATGATTGTGGTCTGTCTGCTTGTGACCACGGTCATACTCTGCCTGCCGGTAATCTTTAACAATTCTAAAGAAGCAAGGATTATTGCGAGCTGGAAACGACTGTATTTAGAAGCTCAAACAAACTTTGAGGTTTTTAATATCAGTGATGCAGAGCTGATAAATTCTGTATGCCGCAGCAATGTAGAAAACAAAGAGTCGGAAATTTTTAAAATAATAAGCCCGTATTTGAATGTTGATTTAAGCAAAAGTACAAAAAGCTTAAAATCGTATCATTATAAATTCAAAAATGGGGCGCAGATTCCATCACAATCTAATATTTATACAAAACTGTTCGCCTATCAGGAAAACGGCAATGTTGTTGCTTTTAAATGGCTAAATTGTAATTGTACGGAAACAAAACCTTGTGCCTCGGTGTTGTTTGATATGAACGGTGTCAAAGCCCCTAACCGCATAGGGCGGGATATTTTCGGGCTTTATCTTTACAGAAACAGAATAGCAGCCTTTGGTGAAGAAGAACCGGACGGCGATAAACTTGAAAAAGACTGCAACGGACACACAAGCGGTATGAGCTGTTCCGAATACTACCTGCGTGGCGGAAAATTTTAGGAAGTTAGAAATTCTTTGATACTTTTCTTTCTTTTAATCGCAAAAAAGAAAGAAAAGTATCAAAGAAAAAATTTATGCCTATAATTTATGTTCCAAAGCCTATTGTTTTCTATTGCCAAATGTCATCTTTTTATGTTCATTTTCTTTAATTTCTATACTGCACGCAGATACTTCATATCTGACTTAGCATACCTCCGTTTCGACTTGACATTTAGTCAACTCGAAACGGAGTCCTTGCAAGCAAAAGAAAAGAAACGAACCAAAAGAAAGAAACCGGCGCATATTAAAAGAAACAGTAAAGTGTTTTATCGGTAATTTTTCAGCGACAAGCTGCTGTAAAAATCACCTCAAAACACTACTGTTTCTAGCTGTATTCCATCAGGGCTTCGCCCCAGTTCACTATTAAAAGAGTAATGCGTATTTGCAATATCATAGTGAATTCGTGAAGCCATTTTGCACGTTTCGCCACAGCTCAACGGCAAAAGAAGG
>CALUSA010000134.1 GCA_944323275.1 Candidatus Gastranaerophilales bacterium | reverse complement strand
CAAAAAGAAGGCTCGGTTGCCGCACCTACGGCGGGTTTGCACTTTACAAACGAAATTTTGGACAAACTTAAAAACAAAGGCGTTCAAATTTGCAACGTGACTTTAAACGTCGGCTTAGGCACTTTTCGTCCTGTTAAGGCAGAAAATATTCTTGAGCATAAAATGGATTCCGAGGAATTTGAGATTTGTGCACAGACCGCCAAAATTATTACAGAAGCAAAAAAACAGGGCAAAAAAATTACGGCTGTCGGCACAACCTCTGTCAGAACGCTGGAAACCTGTATGAAAAAATACGGCGAAATAATTGAAACCATTGAAGATTCAAACCTGTTTATTTATCCGGGGTTCGAGTTTAAGGTTGTTGACAGGCTGATAACGAATTTTCACCTGCCGAAATCCACTCTTATTATGCTTGTATCGGCTTTTGCCGGCAAGGAGTTTGTTTTTAATGCTTACGAAGAAGCAATTAAAGAACAATACAGGTTTTACAGCTACGGCGATTGTATGCTTATAAATTAAGTTATGTAAATTTGCGGCAGAACCTTAACAAAAAAAAATTTTTCAGCCTGTTTATATAAAAGTCATAAAAAACAGTTTAGATAAGGAATATTGAATGAGAGTATCCGTTGTAAATTTGCAAACTACAAATTTAAAAACTGCAAATTTAAAACAAAATTTTAAATCACGGGAAAATAAAAATAATAACAACAGCCGCAAACAAAGAAGCATAAATTCTCTTGACCCTAAAGCACTTGCGCTTGCTGCGGCACTTGTTACAATGACACCCGCCTGCACCCGTCAAAGTCATACGCCGCAACAGCAGCCAGTTGATACGGTGAGTGAATATGTTACAAAAAATTATAGAGAATACGATTCCATACAGGATACTAAAAGGTTCTACTTTGCACAACTTCATGAACTGCTAGACACTGACAAGGCAAAGTTTGAACAAACCGGCAGAAATACCTTTAAAGGTGACATTGATTTTAATAACCATAAAGTAAGATTGAATATAACATCAACAAATGACGATTTGACGGCAATAGAAGGGGTGCTGACAGTTGCAGGCAAATGGGACAACGGTGACAATATTTACGTATTCGAGGCGCAAATCCTCGACAGATACAATACAAACATAAAACTTAAAAACGTGGTTAACCAAACAAAAGCACCCGATGAATACCTTTTGCACCGCAATTTTGACGGGCAGCTTTTTGCAATCGACAAAAAAACAAACAATGTGACAGTGTTGAACAAATCCTTCCTTGAACAATTAAACGAAAAAGAAAAAGCACTTGAGGAAAAACAATCGGACAAAGATGTAATGTACTCTATTATGGCACTTGCTGCTTTCACACTTTTTGCAGGGTATATTTCGGGATTAAAAGCAGGACAGACAAGAAAGATTAATAACAAAAATGCAAATACACAGAATTAACAACATATACACAGCCAAAAAACAATCTTTTAAGCGAACCCCCGGCATGACAGCAGGTGCGGGCGGGAGAATTCCTCAGGACGAAAACAGACCGCCTAAAAATGGGTTTGAACTCATTGACGCTGTATATTGGATAATGATTGCCAATACACTCGGTGTGAATCCGATTATGACAAAAATGTTTCAAAACCACATAACCAATGAGCTGCAGCAGTATGAGCGTGATGCACAAACCTATGATGTATTACAGCAGGCAAGAAATGATATCGAGGCGCAAAATAAAACCTCTAACGCCTTTTTCCACCTTAACCTGTTTAACGAAGTAGAAATGCCTCAGCTTAAAAGACTTGACGATTCCTTGTACATGGCAAAATTCAATACCGCTGATACAAAAGTAACCCTGACATTTTCAACCGACGAACTGGACAAAAATATTGTCAGCGGAGAAATTGAAGCACAAAAGGGCAATCTTGAGCCGGAGATGTACACCTATAAAATTAATCTCGATACTTTGGGCAGCAAATCTTTTGATATAGAGCTTAAAGCTGAAAATGATTCCAATTCAATAAAACAAACTTATATACGTGATAACAGCGGCAATTTATATTATCTTGATAAAGAAAACAACAAAAAAATTCCCGTAAACGAATATTCAGTAACAAGATACAACGACAAAAATAATCTGGAAACGGAAATGTCAAAGGTTGACAGAGCATATCACGAAAGCCAGCAGTTTAATTATATATTGTGTCTTATAGCAACGATGATTCAGATGTCAAGGCATTCATCTTCCCGCAGACGTGAGGAGTAGTTAATATTTTCGATTTTACAGAGTTCTTTACTTTAGTATAAAAAACAAATACAATATACATATTGTCAGGAATATAGAGGAACTTTAATGAAAGTAAAATTTGCATTTTCGCTTGCGGAAGCACTTATTACCCTGTTGATTGTATGTATAATAGCTGTTGTATCGGCTCCAATGATTACCAAAAAAGCAAAAAAATCCATGCGTACGGAATTCTGGCAAAAAGATTCGTATGTTGACTCTGCGGTATCGGTAAGAAACGGATTTGACGTAAGATTCGGTACTGCTGCAGAGGACAAAAAAAATCAAGGCATAGTCGTTGTTGGAACTCTTTATTTTAAAGATAAAAACGGCAAAGTTATCGGCTGGATATCCGAAGACGGAAAAAGTTCTTTTGCATCGGAATGTCAATGCAGTGCACCTGCTGTTTCAAGCGTTGCAGCAGGGGTTGATGCAGATACAATAAACCAGCTTATGAGAATGGTTCAGAACCTGTACGGAATTTTGGAGCAACAAAAAGGTGCGGGTGCATATTCGCAGGCACAAACCGTTCCTCAGAAAAGAACAGGACGTGCTTCTTCCCAAAATCGTTCTTACAACTCAAAAGCTGATGTCCGCCAGCAAAGCAGCAGTAACACTTATGGATATAGCCAGAATTCTCTGCCTGCAGGCTCGATGAATATTGACCCCAACCAGATGCAAGCCCTTCAAAATATGGATCCTGCAGAGCTGCAGGGAATGATGAAACAGATTATGCAAATGTTTCCGATGCAATAGTCTTCGTGATTATTGTATTAGTATGAGCACGCCGGCAAGGTATTTCATATAGTCAACTGACCCCGATAAATTATTGAACGGGTGCATAAAACAAGTTCAACCGTCATCTTATACACCAGCACCCAAGGACTCCGTTCAAAAGTTGAC
>CALUSA010000133.1 GCA_944323275.1 Candidatus Gastranaerophilales bacterium | reverse complement strand
CTCAGAAACACAAAGGAACACGTAAAACCTCATCACAGAGAAGGCGACAGTGGAGAAAGCAACAAGAAAAACTACATATACCTCTGTGGTAAATGTAACCATGAAAGAATGACGCAAAAATACGATGAATTCATAAAAAAACACCCACAGATGCCTGAAAATACACAAAAACAAATTGACGAAATTTGTGATTATATTAATAATGGCGTACTTGAGGGTTATGATACCTGGCCTAATGATATAAAAACTCCTCTCGGTGATGAATCCGAAGGTTTGATAGTTATCGAAACGGACAAATTTAATCCTGAACTTGCGAGAAAAAATCGTGCCATAAAGCTGGAGCATTTTGTAGAAGAACAAAAACGTACTGCAGAAAAACCGGATACACTAATGACAGGTCCGTACAGACGTTACGGAAAAAAGAAATTTAATAATTAACTTTCATCGTTAATTTATTAAGAAACTATTGCAACTCCTGAGCTTGTTCCCAGTCTGTCTGCTCCTGCTTCAATAAGTGCAAGTGCTTTTTGTTTATCTCTTATTCCGCCGGATGCTTTAACCCCCAGCCCGTAGGGTTTTACTGTTTCTGCCATAAGTTTTATGTCTTCAACTTTAGCACCGATACCGTTTTTTACAAAACCGGTTGAAGTTTTTACAAAATCGGCTTTAGCCGCAACACAAAGCTCGCATGATTTTTTGATTTCTTCTTTATCAAGCAAATCAGTTTCTAAAATAACTTTTAAAGGCGTTTTTCCACATGCAGTTTTTACAATTTCTATATCTTTTTTAACAAAGTCATAGTCTTTGTCTTTGAGTTTTGAAACATTGAGAACCATATCAATTTCGTCTGCACCGTCTTGAATTGCTTTTTCTGCTTCAAAAGCTTTTACTGACGAAATGTTTGCCCCCAGAGGAAAACCTATTACCGTAACCACTTTTACATCAGTGTCTTTTAGAAATTTTTTAGCAATTTCAACATTTGTCGGGTTAACACATACTCCTTTAAAATTATATTTTTTAGCTTCTTCAAAAAGTTTTAACAATTCTTCTTTTGTTACATCCTGCTTTAAAAGAGTATGTTCAATGTATTTATTCAAATTCATTATAGTAGTCCTTATTTTATTACTTCCAGCATTTGTGTTGATTTAATTTTTTTTGGAGCAAATTGTTCTACATGTTTGCTCATTAAAGAAAAACAAAAATCACAAATTTTTTCTGTTGCAAGTTCATCATATTTTGTTTTTGCGCCAAAATCCATTTGCAAAAGAGTATTTAAAAAATCACGCAGTTTGTAGTGAAGTTTGATTGATTTTATGGAATGTTTTTTGCATTCTTCACATATTGTTCCGCCGTTTTCGGGTGAAAACCAGATATTTTCTTTAGCCAGCATACCGCCGCAACAGGCGCAGGTTTCTAATTCCAGAGAATAACCGGCAATATGTGTTATTTTCAACTGAAATTTTAAAACCGATAACAAAAGTGCAACTTTGTCTTTAGATTTTGATATAGCGTCTAAAGTCTTATACAAAAGCTCATAAATTTCTTCGCTGTTAGGGTCGTTTTCTATACCGAAACTGTGTACAATTTCGCTGCAATAAATAGAATAAAAAAGTTTGTTCATATCATTGCGGGTATTTTTGAAGGTATTGATGGCTTCTGCCTGACAGATGGTGTCGAGATTTTTGCCTTTGTGCAGCATAAGACGGTTGGCAATAAGCAAATCCATTCTGCCGCCGAGTTTGCTCGTGGTTTTTTTTGCGCCTTTAGCAACGCCTCTTATAATCCCTTTGTCTTTTGAATACATGACAACAATCTTGTCTGTTTCGGACAGGTTATAAGACTTCAAATTTATAGCATTTGTAGTAAAGTTTTGCATAATTAATTTGCAAACCTGTTAAAATTGAATATCAAATTTATCCACTGTACCGTGGTAAGCCCCTCTAAGCATTTGTTCAATCTCAACTTTGTTATCACTTGCTTCAACAGCAGTATCTTTAGAGATTAAATCCTCTTTAATAAGCTGGTATAGTGACATATTCATTGTAATCATGTCATTGTAAGAGCCTTTTTTAACAAGGTCATAGATTTGTTCAAGCTCGTCTTTAACAATAAAGTCTTTGATAGTCGGTGTAACAACCATAATCTCGCAAGCCGGAATACGACCGTGACCGCTTTTTAAAGGTATGAGTTTTTGAGCAACACAGGCTTTTAATGTTTCAGCCAGTTGTTTTCTTACACCTTCACGGTCTTTGGGTTCAAACATACCGACAATTCTGTTAACCGTTTGAATAGCATCGTTTGTGTGCAGTGACGCAATAACAAGGTGCCCTGTTTCTGCTGCTTTCATTGCACTTGAAAGTGTTTCCAAATCTCTGATTTCACCGATTAGAATAACATCAGGATCCTGTCTTAAAGCGTATTTTACACCGTCAGGGAAAGACAGAGTATCAATTTCCACCTGTCTTTGGGTAATAATACAATTTTTGTTTGAATAAATAAACTCTATAGGGTCTTCGATTGTAATAATGTGTTTACGTTCATTTTTGTTGATTAAATCAATCAAAGATGCGATAGTAGTAGATTTACCGGAACCAGTAGGACCGGTTACAAGGACAATACCGCTGTTAAATTTTGAAAACATATTCAAAGCCGGCGGAAGTTTCAACTGTTGAAAAGTAGGAATTTCGTAAGGAATAATTCTGAATACAAGCGATGTGTTACCCATTTGGCGGGCAAGATTGATTCTGAATCTTGAAATACCTTTAATTTCATAAGAAAAATCCAGGTCAAAAGCGGATTGAACTTTAGTTCTTAAATATTTAGGCAATACAATATTTAAAACATGAGAGATGTCTTTTTCCTTAATAACAGGGTAATTTGTTTTAACAATTTTGCCGTCTTTTCTTACAACAGGCACCTCGTCTATGCGTAAATGAACGTCAGAAACCTGTTCTGCTACAGCTTTTCTTAAAAATCCGTTTATATCAAAAATTATTTCAGGTTTATCCACTGTAATCTCCTCCCATAATATTGTACCGTGTTTTGTAAAGAAAAGAAACAATTTTATAAACCTTTACATAAATTTACTCAAGTTTTGAAAAAAAATGCCGTAATACAAACTATGAACCTGAAGGGATTAAAAAAATCAAGGTTCAGTGTTTATTACATAACTGGAGGCGTATTCGTGATTTCAAAGAACATGTACCTGGAAATGGACGCAGACTTGGCTTTAGAAGAACTTCAAGAAGAACTTGAAGGGATAAAGCTAATGTTCAATGAAAAGAAATGTATCAAACCAAGAAGGAAGGAGAAAAAATTCAAAAATAAA
>CALUSA010000132.1 GCA_944323275.1 Candidatus Gastranaerophilales bacterium | reverse complement strand
TGTATCACTCATTATTCATCCTCTCCGTCGCAAAGGTATTTGTAAGCACAGTTGTCGCAGCCCCAGCCTTTTTCCGGCTTAAATTCGGTTTCTGCAAGAATTTTATCTATAACAGTTTCTTTAAGATTTTGTATAATTTTGTCTTTGTATTGTTCCAGACGCTGCGCGCTTACAAAATCTTCATTGCAGCCGTTGTCTTTTGATTTCGGTCTTATATAAACAAGCCCGAGCTGTGTTATTTTATCTTTAAATTCAGCTAAATCTTTGCTGTTTTGTATTGCAAGATAATACAAAGGAATTTGATAATCATACGCCTTTTGAAGACTTTCAATATTTGTCGGGGTTTTACCGGTTTTCGATTTAAAGTTTACCCCGTACTCGCTTATGGCATAATCAAGCGTGTTTGTTTTATCTTTGCCGGTTTTATAGTCTATAACGCTTGCATTACCGTTATTATCAGTAATAATTGCATCGATTCTGCCGTCAAAAGTTACATTTGGCAGCTCCGGCAAAGTGAAAAAGAAGGATTTTTCACAAACAGCGTTAACGGGTGCGGCGTCAAAACCGCCTGTAAGGTCGTAATCCGTAACAGCTTCTTTAAAATTATTTTTCATCTCGACAAGCGACAGCTCGCTTGTTGCTTTTACAAGCTCAATGTCTGTATCGGAGAATCCCGCCTGTTTTGCTTTTTCTTCGTCCTGTGCAGAGTTAAAGAGAATTTCTGCAAGCGCAAGAGCCGTATTTTTGTTGTATTTATCCTTAAAATTAGTGTTTAAAACCTGAAATACGGCATGTACTATGCTTCCGTAGCTTGCGGAAAACGTGTAGGGCTCTTTTAAATTTAACAGGTTTTTATAATAGTATTTTCTGGGGCAGTTTAGGTAAGTATTGATAGCGGATGGGTTGAGCCTCAGAGTGTCATCGGGGTTGATAACTGTTTGTTTTTCTTTTAACGTCGGTGTTTGCAGCTGTGACGATTTTGCAGCCTGTTCTTCCGGTTTTGTTTCTACTGTTTTAAAATTTGTTTTATCGCCGTTTTTTAGCAGATTAAAAAATACGGACGGCTGGGTTTGTTTTTTTGCTTCGTATGTATGGGTTGTTAGTGTAAGTTTTTCCTGGGCAAGCGACATAACATTGCAAAAAGCAGACAACTGCTGCAGAAAATGGATTTCGTCCGTTTTTAAAAAGTATTTTATGTCAGGGTTGATTTTTTGCAATTCTTTTAAAAGGGCAGTATTAGTTTGTGCCGAAACATAAGGGTAAGACGTATTTGCACCGGGGTAATTGTTTTGCGTAAGTCCTGCTATATAAACATATTTTATATCTTTTAATTTTTTTGTATCCGTAGTGACAGACGCAAGAAACACTGCATTTTTAGCGAGTTCCTCGTCTTTCGGCAGCCCCTGCATGATTTCTTTAAACGAGTCAAACTCCGGTGCTGCGCCAAGATTTTCAAAAAGTTTTTGAAGGTCGTTAAGGCTCTTGATTTTTCCGAGCAGCGAGTCTTTAACCTTTGTGTTTTCAAATTTTGAAAGCTTCTTTTTTATAAGAGTTTCTATTGCTTTTGCGTAGTTTCCTGTTTTGTAATCTTCATAGAAATTTTTTATCGAGTTAAATTCATTGCTCAAAGATGTTTTGTCGTTTTCTTCAAAGGTATTCCACAGGGCAAAGATTGTTTCAATTAAAGATTTTTTATTGTTTTCTTTTTGTGTAAAAATTTTATCGGCACTGTAAGGGTTTTCGACAACACCAAAAATAATTGTTTTAAACAGTTCGTCAAGTTCTTCAAAACTAATTTCTTTTTGCGCTTTTGACGTGATATTTATGTTTTTTATTGCATCATAAGAAAATTCTTCGAGTTTTAATTCAAGAAAAACATCGCAAATTTTTTGATAGAGATTTATTTTATTTTTTAAATTTTCATAGTCCTCGTTGTAGATACTGCTTATAACAGGCAGTTTTTGCGCTTTTATAAGGTCTAAGAATTTTTTTCTTGCCTCTGTTTTGTCAATAAATACTGCAATTTGAGAGTAACTTGCCTTGCCTGATTCAACAAGAGATTTAATCTCATCAATTATGTAAAGAATTTCGCTCTGGATATCGAAAAATTCAATGTATTCAATATTTTGTGAGGGGTCGGTTTCAAAACTTTGCGCCGTTGCAGCGTTAAAACTGTTGAATAAAAAATCAACACGCTTTTTGATGTCTTCATTTTGCATGTTGAACAGAGTATTAATGCTGTTAACGCCAAAAGGCAGTTTATAACTGTTTTGCTGCATTATAGCTATATAAGTTTTATAAAGCTCTGAAATCAATAAAAGTCTGGTATTGTCTGTATCCGAAGTTTGAATATTTTTAATTGTTTCTTCAAATTTTTGCGGGGTAATCCCGAGTTGATACAGTGTATTAAGTGTATTTGACAGCTCCTGAAAAAAATAATCAGACTTTGACAGGCAAATAAGTGCGCTGTTGTCTTTAAACAGTGTTTTTGCCTTTGCTTTCAGTATATTAAAAGCAAAAAATCGATAGTTTATTTTATCGTTAATATTTTGTGGTGCAGCTTGTTCCATAGTTATAAGGTGTATTCGTAAATATAATCGTCCATTACATAGCCGTTTCCGATGTCTGATTCCTGAGATTTTACTCTGTCAAAGCCGAGTTTTTCATAAACCATTATGGAAACAAAGTTGTATTTGTTAACGGTAAGTGTAATTTTGGGCAGTTCAAGTTCTCTTGCTCTGGGAATAATTGCGTTTACTATAGCTTTTCTTCCGTAACCTTTTCCTCTAAAGTCTTTTTTTATGTATATTTTTGAGAGGAAAAGATTATCTTTCTGACGCTGGATTCCAAAATAGCCGATGTTTTCATCGTCTTCTTGAAGAAAGTAGTATTCATATTTTTGAAATTTAATCTGTTCTTTTACAACGCTTTCTGATTGAAATTTTTCGAGCATGTAATTTATTTGGTCTTCTGAAATAAAGCAGATGGAATATTCATGCCAGATTTCTTTTGCAAGTGTGCAAAGCTCTTTTATTTGTTCGTCGGTTTCTATTTTAATCCAATCAAACATTGATTTCTCCCTTGGAATATGTTTTTAGATAAAAGTGCGGTGCGCCGTTTGACGCACCGCACAAACTTTGTTATCTTTCAGCTGCAAGGCGTTCTCTTACTTTTGCTTCAACTTCTTCAAGCACTTCGGGGTGGGCTTCAAAGTATTCTTTCGCTTTTTCACGTCCCTGACCGAGTTTTTCGTCGTTGTAGCTGAACCATGCGCCTGCTTTTTTAACAATATCCATGTTTACGGCAACATCTAAGATACAGCCGAGTTT
>CALUSA010000131.1 GCA_944323275.1 Candidatus Gastranaerophilales bacterium | reverse complement strand
CCATTAGAAGACGGCGAGGTTGTTATTTCACGTGCACAGACAAGCATAAAATATCCTGCGGATTTCATACTTCTTGGGGCAATGAATCCTTGTCCGTGCGGATATCTCGGAGATTCTCAAAAACAGTGCACGTGCAGTGAGTTTCAAATTCAAAGATATCGTGCACGGTTGTCGGGTCCGCTGCTTGACAGAATAGATATACAAATAGAGGTTCCAAGGCTGACTCCGGAAGAACTTATAAATACAAAAGCTAAAGCCGAGCCGTCTTCAGAGGTGCGCAAAAGAGTTGTGAAAGCACGCAAAATCCAATCGCAGCGTTATAAAGATTATCCTATTTTTACAAATTCACAGCTTAATGCCGAGCTTATAAAAATATTTTGCAAACTCGACGATAATAGCGAAACACTCTTAAAAACAGCTATATCACGCTTTAACCTTTCCGGAAGGTCGTATGACAGAATCTTAAAACTTGCCAGAACAATAGCTGACCTTGAAGAAAGTCAAAATATAGAAAGTTCTCATATTGCACAGGCATTGCAGTATCGCAATTTTGTTGAAAATACGACAGTCTAAATTATTTCGCTTTGAAAAACCCGGATTTTAACGGCATAGCATGGCGGTTAATATGATTTTATAAACAGATTATAGTTTCAAAATTTACTTTTAATAGTTGATACTGTTTTGTGCGTATAAAGTTATAATTAACATTAATTACAATATCCGGAGATTTTGATATGACACAACCGCAGCAGCAAAAAACAAATAATAATGCGAATAATTTTATGAATTATTTTAATTCCAAAGTTTTGCCGATAACAAACAATATTGAAGGTTATCGTTCAAAACTTCTTATCGGTTCAATAATTTGGGCTGTTGTTGTCGCCGGATTCCCCGTGTTATTTTCATTTTTGGTGTTGTTTTCAGGCGGAACTTTGGCTGATAAACTTTCTATAATTGCATGTTTTTTGGTTCCTGCTGCACTTGCTGTTTGTGCGCCGGTGTTTTATGCAAGAAAAATTTATGCCATGTTTTTTAAAGAAAAAATTATTCCGGTATTGCTCGGTTTTTGGGGAAATTATACTTATGTACCGCCGATTAATCTTGTTACCGCAATTTATAAAGCTTTTAAAAATAAATCCGGATTTAACGGATTCTGGACGGAGTTAAGGAGAGATAAAAAAACAAACATTTCTGTTAACCCGAGTGTTTTAGCCAGATTGCTGCGTTTTTCCAGTATTGAATATGATGACAAAATTGTCGGTAAACATAAAGATGTTGATGTTGAGTTTGCAGAGCTTACAACCTCTTATATAACAACTTCACGTGACAGTGAAGGTAAAAATAAATCTTCAAAACATATCTCTTTCAAGGGTGTTGTTTTCAGCGCAAAATTGAATAAAAATTTTAAAGGCGTGACTCTTGTGTCTTTTGATAATATAGACAAAAAAAGAGCAATGCATCCGACTATAGGCGCAAATGCAATAAGTTCCATGAGTTTAACCGATGCACTCAATTTCGGTACACAGCTTGCAGATGCCGCAGGTGCTGTTAAAGATATGGTTAATACAGCAAAAGAAATGCCAAATCAAGGCAAATCACAGGAAGAAATTCAGGCGGCAATGGCTGAAAAATACGGAAAAAACACAAATGTTCCTGTTGAAAAAAATCAGCAGCCGTTGAAATTTGACGATGTACATCTGGAAGATCCGTTGTTTAACCGTAAATTTAAAATGTGTTCTACTGACCAAATAGAAGCCAGATATATTTTTACAACAGCATTTTTAAGCAGATTTATGAAAATTGCGGAAGGTTATAATTACAGACTCCACGCTGTGTTTATGGCGGAAAATGTTTATATTCTTATAGATACACGTGGCTTTTTCGGCAGCAAAAACTGGTTTGAGATTCCGTTTTTCAATTCCTGTAAAGATCCTAAAAATTATCAGGAATTTTTGAATGATTTTACGAAACTGCTTTCGATTGTTGATACATTAAAATTGAATCAGAATATTGGTATGTAATTTAAACATTGCTAAGTGACAAAAATTATAATATAATTCGGTTATACAATATTTTTAGGTGAACAAATGGCAAAACATAACGATACAATTCCTATAGAAGTATGTATTTTAACGGTAGACCACGATATTAAAGGTACGGTGCATGTTTCTAAATACACAAACACAAACCGTGAACTTACAGACCTTTTGAATGATAAGGAAAGAAGATTTCTTGCGGTTACTAATGTTGAAATTTATCCACGCAACTCAAACCAGCCGCCAAGACGCTACAACTTCCTTGAAATCCACATGGATTATGTTTTGATGGTTCACCCGTCTTCTCAGGTTGTGTTTAAAGAATCTTCTAAAGCACAGGAAGACATTGCAAGATTCAGAGAATTAAGAAATAAATTAAGCCAGACAAAACCTTTCTAAATTAAATTTGGTTGGAAGTTTTAAGGCTGAATATATAAATTATGAAAACGCCTAAAAAAATTTTAATGCTGAATTTTGGCGGAATAGGGGATGAAATTCTCTTTTTGCCTGCAATATCAAGCTTAAAAAAAGAATACCCGCAAGCGAAAATCACACTTGCTTTAGAACCACGCAGTAAATCGATTAAAGACCTGACAGACTTAATCGATAATGTTATTTGCGTTGATATAAAAGGTAAAAATAAGTATTGGGAACTGTTTAAGTTTTTGATAAAGGCGCAGTGGGGCAGGTATGATATGGTATTTTCTTCCGGCGCAAATCAGCTTATACCGGTGTTGTTGTTTTTGACGGGTATAACTTACCGCTATGGCTTTGAAAGCGGAGCATTGAGCAAAATTTTGCTGACAAAAGCGGTTAAACTTAAAAAAAATCAGTACGCCTCAAAAATGTATCACGAACTTGTGACGCCGGTTACTGATATAAAAACTCAGTATCCTGAAATAGACGCAGGAGAAGTTGAAAAAGAATCTGATGCCGTTTTGATTCACCCCGGAGTGAGCAAAATGAGCGTGACAAAACACATGATAAAAACCTGGAAACCTGAAATCTGGGCAGAACTTGTAAAAAAAGTGCTTGCTGTCGGCAAAAAGGTTTATTTAATCGGCGGTCCGGATGACAGGGAGTGTATTGAAAAGATTGTGGAAATTGTCGGTAATGCTCCGAATTTTGTCAACCTTTACGGTACAACAAAAAATATTATGGATTTAGCCCGTTTGACAAAAAGGGCTGAGGTTTTGATTTGTTCAGATTCTGCACCGATGCATATAGGTGTTGGTGTCGGAACTAAGACGCTTGCGCTTTTTGGTCCGACTGACGAAAAGAAATTAATCCCTGATGA
>CALUSA010000130.1 GCA_944323275.1 Candidatus Gastranaerophilales bacterium | reverse complement strand
AACGTAAAATCCAATAGCGCACCTGCGGTGCTACCTCTCATAAAATAAGACATTTAGTCTTATTTTATTCGGCAGGGTCAAGCTGCGCTATATCCCGAAGTAACATTGATTTTTCTCTTTGCAAACAGCTGATTAATCTTAATACTGCCCGCAGAAACTTCGTTTCTGACTTAGCATACCTCCAACGCACGATACTTAATCGTGCTTATGGAGTCCTTGCTACATCCTGAAGTTAAAAATGTTTTTTGATTTTCGGAATCATTTGTTCTCCACTAAAGCTATTATTGATTTTCAATGTACAACCACTGTTTCAAAACAGTACTTAAAGTTTATCAACAACATATATAGCCGTCAAGTTATGCTACATTTTTCTTGTAACTTTAATAATATGCCATCCGTATCTTGTTTGCACAGGCTGTGATACTTCGCCTATGGGTGTTGAAAATGCGGCATTTTCAAATTCAGGAACCATTTGACCTCTGTTAAAATATCCTAAATCCCCGCCTTTTTCTTTAGATGGGCAAATAGAATACTGTTTTGCTAATTCATCAAAATCAGCTCCGTCATCAAGAAGTTTTTTTATGTGAACAGCTTCTTCTTTAGTCTGTACAAGAATATGTTTTGCTCTTACCGTTCTGTACGGTCTTCTTGGTGCATCTTCTTCATACGCTTTAACACTGTTTGCGCTAAAATTTATTACCGGAAAAGAGAACATGCCGGCAAAAAGAGAGATACACAAAAGTTTTATTAATAATGTTTTTTTCATATAAAATCTCCATTTAATTGAATTAGAATTTTAAACAAAATTTTAATTTTATGCAATAGCAAATGGCGGCTACTTATACTCGACCATAAACATCCTCGTATCTTATTATATCGTCCTCGGAAATGTAATCACCTTTTTGAACTTCTATAATTCTCAATTCTTTGTTATAAGGGTTTTGCAAAGAATGTATTGCTTTTAACGGAATGTCGATACTTTGTCCGGCATGCAGTTCATAGTTTTTTCCGTCAAGAACAACCAGAGCTTCGCCCTCAAGCACTACCCAGTGCTCTGAACGGTGATTATGCGATTGGACGGAAAGTTTTTGTTTGGGGGATACGCTGATTAATTTTGTTAAATATCCGTCGCCGTCTGCAAGACAGGTGTAATATCCCCATGGACGGAATACTGTTTTATGCACTGTTTTTACGCTCAAGTTGTTTTGAGCAAGTTTGTTATATAATTTTTTTACATCTTGAGCTTCTTCTTTTTTACAAGCCATTACGGCGTCTTCTGTTTCGACGAGAATAATATCTTCAAGCCCTGATACGGCAACAAGTTTCTTATCACTGTAAATAAGTGAATTTTTTACGTTATTTGCAATAACATTGCCTTCTATTACATTGCCGTTGTTGTCTTTTTCTTTAACCTCATAAAGCGATTTCCAGCTGCCTAAATCATTCCAGTCAGATTCCATTACCACCATGGCTGCTTTTGGTGATTTTTCCATTACTGCATAATCAATCGAAATATCCGGCATGTTTTCATAAATGTTGTATGGTATAGATAGTGCTTGTGAACAGTCGAGTTTTTTTACATTTTCAAATATTTCAGGGGCATATTTTTTTATTTCTTGTTCCCAAACCGAAGTTTTTGCGCAGAAGATACCGCTGTTCCAGAAAACATTTTTTGCTTCAATATATTTTTCCGCTGCTGTTTCATCAGGTTTTTCCACAAACGTTTTTATTTTATATCCGTTTTTAAGTTCATCAGATGTTTGTATATACCCGTATCCGGTTTCTGCGTAAGAAGGTTTAACACCGCAGGTAACAATATATTCTTCCTCTGCCAGTATTTGAGCTTTTTTTATTGTATTTTCAAAAGCCTCTGTATCTTTTATCAAATGGTCTGAGGGCAGCACAAGAATTTCTTCATCGCTGTTTGAAATGTTTTTTATATATTGCACTGCGCAGGCAATCGCAGGTGCTGTGTTTTTTACCATCGGTTCTGCGATAACAACTGCATTGGAGTTTATTTGCGCAAGCTGGAATTTTACATCATTTGCAAGTTTAATATTGGTTATACACAAAATTTTGTCATCCCTGACAATGTTTTTGAGGCGTTTAACTGTACTTTGCAAAAGGCTGTTATTGCCATTTAATGCAATGAACTGTTTTGGATATAAATCTCTGCTCATCGGCCAAAGTCTGCTACCCGTTCCTCCTGCAAGAATAATTGCGTACATTTTTGCTCCTCAAATATTTAATGTATGTATATCTTTTTAGAATAAGTTTACTTTAATATTTAAGCTATTTCAAGCTTTATAATAATTTCGGGAGTATAATAAATTTAGTGCGTTATATTAAAAAAGGAGAACTAATGCAAGATTATAAAGCTTTTCTGGATAACGGTATTGATGAGATACACTCTGGAAAATTCAAAAAAGGTATAGAAAATATAAATAAATCACTGGAATTAAAAAATGACTGGGAAATACCGTATTTTTTCAGAGCTGTTGCATACCATGCACTGGGGAATTATGATGAAGCAATGCTTGATTATACAAAAGCGTTGCAATTCAACGAAAAAATGACTGATGCGTATTACAACCGTGCAAGAATAATTTTAACAAGAAAAGATATTGAAAATCCCGACATAAATCAGGCGGTAAAAGATTTGGAAAAAGCACTTGAGCTGGATGCAAAATTTATTGACGCAATGTACGCTCTTGCCGCTGCACACAAAAAATTAGGCAATTACACAGAGGCTTTAAAACATCTTGATAAACTTCTTGAAATAGAACCTGAAGCCGTCAATGCCAGAGCATTGAAAAAATTGCTTTTGCAAAAGTATATAAAATAAAGTATTTGTAGTAAATTGTTTTTATGGGGAAAGATAAAAGTTTAATTAAATATCCTGAAAGCTATGTTGTTTTAGATATTGAAACAACAGGATTTTCCAGAGAAAATGATGAAATTATAGAACTCAGTGCCCTGCGTGTGGTTAACAATCAGATTACTGAAGAATTTACGGAGCTTATTAATCCTCAGAGAAATGTGCCCTATTTTATAACAAATCTAACGGGAATTTCAGGACAAATGCTAAAAAATGCACCAAATGCACCTGAAGTTTTAAAAAGATTTGTAGAGTTTGTTTCTGACAGCATAATTATGGGGCATAATGTGACCTTTGATATAGGCTTTATTGACAACAAATTAAAAAAATACTTTAATGCCGGCTTTGATAATGATTACATAGACACATTAAAAATCGCAAGAAAAATGCTCCCGTCATTAAAAAGTAAAAAACTTGGTATGATAGCTCAACATTTTGAATTAAATACAGACGGTATGCACAGAGGGTTAAAAGATTGTGC
>CALUSA010000129.1 GCA_944323275.1 Candidatus Gastranaerophilales bacterium | reverse complement strand
GGGATAGACAATCTATGACAGATGTAGCAGCGCAACCAACCAACCAACCAACCAACCAACCAACCAACCAACCAACCTATTACCTTATAGGGATTAGAATGCTTGGCGGTTTAATGGCATGTTATTCGAAAGTATTATCACTTAGCAGATATGCAATGGATATGGGGTATATTCCCGTTGTTGACTTTAAACATTATTATAATATGTTGTTTAAAGACGGCAAGGAATTTGTGGACAATTCCTGGGAGTATTTTTTTGAACAGCCATGCGGAGTGGGGCTTGAAGCTTTAAAAAAGGATTGTAAAATCGTTTTTTCACCGGCAGAGTTTGAAATAGCCAAAACACTTCCTAAAAAATATCCAGATTTTTTGTCAGGTGCCGAAAATCTTAAGTCATTTAATTTTATAAAATTTAATAAGGAAACGCAGCAGTTTCTGCAAGAAAGTTATGAAACGCTTATTAAATCACAGGTGGGAGAAGATAACGAAATACTCGGCATATTATGCAGGGGAACGGATTATACAAAAACACGCCCTGCTAAACATTATATACAACCTGAGCCGCAGCAGGTTATTGATAAAGCCAAAGAATTGCTTGAAAAATATCATTACAAAAAAATCTGGCTGGCAACGGAAGACGCTGAAATCTACAAACTCTTTAAACAGGAGTTTAAAGATATGCTCATAGACAATCCGTCATTTATGTATTCTGATTTTCAGGCAGGAACATACATATCACAGAATAAAGCTAAAAGAAAAGATCATTTCTACAATCTCTTTAAAGATTATCTGAGCTCACTTTACATCCTGTCAAAATGCAAATATCTTATTGCAGGACACACAACAGCGGTAACTGGACTCTGGGTAATGTCAGAGGCTTTTAAAAATCAAAAATACGTTTATTTCTGGTCTTTAGGCAGATACAAAATAACTAAAAAAATTGAGTACAGAAATATTGCTGAAAGGTTGTTCTCCACTAAAAACGAGTACTTTGAAGACACAAAACGTAAAGTTTTTACAATACTCGGAGTAAGAATAAAACTGAAAAAAAGAAAATTTAAACTCTCCGGCGGTATTGAAATTATCGACGGAAAAGTTGTTAATAAAAAATAATTATAAAAATTCATACAGCTATTTCATCACAATTAGCCAGAGATATTTTTTCAAAACCTGAGTTTAAAGCTTCTTTTGCATTAAAACCCTTTTTTAACATTTTGTCTATAGCTGCACTTGTAACAAAAACTGTATGTTCTGAGGTTTTGTAGGTGACAGAGGTAGGAGTTTTTCCGTTTTTAAGCTCCGTATAAGGAATCTTAAAACGCTCTAAAAAAGTTTTAAACTTGTTATAAATATCCTGACTTTTTTCTGTATTTTTAGACCCTAACAAAACAGCCTGCAGGTTTGGATTTTTTAAATCTATTTTTCCTCTTAAAAAATCCGTCACCAGCGAAAAAACATGGTTAATCCCGTTATCCGGAGTAAGATGCATTAAAACAGCGTCGCTGCCGTCAGTTATAAGGCAGGCACTGCAGTCAATCACACCTTTTGTATAAACATCTGCTGCTTTAACACTTTGTCTTATTGTCCACGGATAATGAACACCTTGTTCGTGAGGTATGCGCATTGTAATTGTTGCATAATCCATAAGTGTAACAGGTTTTATTCTTGAACTAAAACTTATATTCTTCATTTTTTCCGTTCCTGCAAAATCTTATTTATTTTCACAAAACAGATGAACAAATTTTTTTGCCTAATTTTGTATAATCAACAGGGGATATTGTAAATAATTTTAAATAAAAAGCTAAAAACCGCTTGTACTGCTATCATAGATTTATGATAAAGAATGTATTACTTACAGGTTCCGGCGGTTTTGTCGGAAAAAACTTAAAAGAATATTTTCAAGACAGATTCAACCTTATCTGTCCTCGCAGTTTCGAGCTTGATTTAACAAATGACAGCAGTGTAAAAACTTTTTTTGATACCTACCCAAAAATTGATTTTATTATTCACTGTGCTTCAACAGGAGGTGCAAGAGGCTGCATTGACCCTGTTACCTGCGAAGCAGATAATTTAAAAATGGTAACAAATCTTTTAGAAACAAAAGATAAAAGTACAAAGCTTTTGCTTTTCGGCTCAGGTGCAGCTTATTCCAAAAACAGAAATTTGCACAAAGTTAAAGAATCTCAAATAGGCGAAGTTATTCCGCAAGACCAATACGGAAAATCAAAAATGCACATAGCACAGCTTGCGCAATCAAGAGATGATATGCTCTGCCTTAATATATTCGCCTGTTACGGAAAATATGAAAAAGAAAGCCGGTTTCCCAGCTATGCAATTATGCAAAACCTCAAACAAGAACCTGTTGTTATAAATCAAAATGTTGTCTTTGATTATTTATATATAAAAGACCTTTGCAAAATCGTTGAGTTTTTTATGAATAATTTTCCTACAGGCAACAGGGTAATAAATGTTACCCCGACTCAGAGTATTTCTTTATTAGAAATAGCTCAAACCGTTAACAAAATAAGCGGATATGACGCAAAAATAAGCTTTTTAAAAGACGGGTTAAATTATGAATACACGGGTGACAATACTCTTTTGCTCAAAGAAATACCGGATTTAAAATTTACCCCGATAGAACAGGGGCTTAAAGAATTGTTTAAATATTGTAAAAAAATATTAAACAACACCTGATAATTAACAAAAAATCTTTTTCACAAACTTAAAGCTCACAGTAAATAACATAAAAGAAAGCGTATATGATATCAAAAATTTCTAACAACCAACCATCTTTTCACGGGAAATTAATACTTTCAAATTTTGCTGAAAATATCGTAAATGAAAGATTTCGCAAAATGCCTTCCTCTTTGAGATCGAAAGCTCTTGAGGAATATGACCAATTTATAGGCAGAGTAATAAATTCTAAGTACGAAGTTAAGGTATCAAAACTCAACAAAAAAAATCTCTGTGCCTTTGTCTGCCGTGAAAACGACAAGCAGACACTTGCATATACAGAGGATAAAAACAACATTTTTGCTAAATTAGGATTAAAAAGTCCGGTTAAATTTATGCAAAAAGCTTTTGAACGTGCACAAAAAAATGACCTTTTATAACACCGGTAAATAATGAATATGCTGACAATAACCCCGTTATCAATTCTCAACTACAGTAATTATAAAAATAAAAGCAATAAACCTGCGGCAGCAAAATCAATTACAACACAGGTTTACTTGCCGCAGCAGAATCAATCTGTCAGTGCAAAGCTGGCATTAATAAGCTTTTACGGTAAACAAAACCAAGATGACAAAAAAATAAAACCTGCCAAAAGACTTTCTACAGGCGACTACAAAATTTCCAAATACATAGCGGAAATATC
>CALUSA010000128.1 GCA_944323275.1 Candidatus Gastranaerophilales bacterium | reverse complement strand
TGCGATGATTGGGTGTGTACAGAATCTGACCGTTTTATTGTGTTAGGCAGGTATGCCCAACCTACAGACTTTTGGGTTGGATTTATAAATCCAACCTGCTTTACTGCCGCCTTGTTGTTAAATAATGGACTTGTTTATTGCACAGGTTCAACGAGCAGTCGGTGCCAATCGACTATATCAAGAAACCTTGTGTTCAAAACGAGAATAAGCCTGTATTGATAAGATAGGTTTTAAATACTGTAAAAGCAGGATTGCTATGTTAATAAAACATAATTTATATTGTAATAAGTGTATATAAGTTCGGGTAATTATTTTAAACGCTCTCGTATATGGAAAAATCTTCCCCAAAATTTGTAAAAACTAAAAACGAAAAGATAAAATTCAGGCAAATTATTATGAAAAATTTTGAACAAATAAGCAATATTCCTCGTTATAAAATAATAAAGACCTCTGATTTTGACGACAAGGTTTTAAAAGCACAGCGGATACAATAGGTTTACACAAAGGCGGAAATATATGAAAAAGAATTTAGTAATGTTTTTTATCGCAATTTTGCTTGTTACAATTATTGTTGTTTTGCTCAATCCTCAGGCAGGTAAAAACCTGAACATATCTTCCGCTTCTAATAATATAATTACGGTGCAAAGCAATATACAAAGCAAAGATGTTGTGGTTGATAATAAACAAACTACCTCTCAAAAACAAATTGCAGCCGCAAACGTTAATACGGTTCAACAGGTCGATACTTCACTAAATACGGTTGATACGGTGCAAGGTTCCGCCCCGAATAACACAATAAGCAGAGAAGAATATATGCAAAATATAAAAGAGCGTGCAAAAGAAAAATACGCTCGTTTTCTGGAACGCAAAGCTCTGCAGGAACAGGAAAAAGCAGCCCGTGAGGCTGAACTTGACCGACAGATGCAGCAGGCAGCAACTGCAAAACAAACAACATCTGCAGCATATACACCACAGATAGAAATATATGATGCCCCTGCACAGCCGGCTAAAAAGTCGACACCTGCCTCAAAAACAACACAGGTAAAAAAACAACCAACAAAAACTGTCCAACCCGTGACAGCTTCAACAACAAAAACGGCAACAACTGCTACAAAGCCGCAAACAACCGTGAAAACGTCATTTTCAACGCAGGCTAAAAAGCAACAGCAGCAAAAAAAACTTACCTCTTATGAAGAAAATATTTTATGGAACCAGTGGAGAGCTGATGTTTGCAATAAAATAGGCGGTAATATTGCACCTAAAATTTCTAAAATAGCTGAATTCGGCTCCGTTTATTCTTTTTCTTTTACAGTAAATAACAATAGACAAATAAGTAATATCTCAGTAAAGCTCAGACGCGGTTTTGAAAATGCCAACAGCTCTCAGGTAATAAAATTGCTTGAAAATGAAATAAGAACATTAAACGGCAACAGCATATTGCAGTTTCCTGAAGGTACCGAAAGGACAACTGTTGATGTGACCAGCGGCATAACCATGACGCAGAAATCTAAAGCACTTGATGCAAGTGATTTTAATGATACGGAAACGGTGACAAAGTATAAATACGAATAACAATAAAAAAGGTTATAAATACATGAAAAATTTATCTAAAACGGTATTAACTGTATTATTTGCAGCGATTATTATGTTTTTTGCTGCCGTTAATGATGCCTTTGCACAAATCGATACACAAAAATATATACCCCGGCGGGCACAAGCAGTAGGTCGGCTGTCAGGCTCTATATATGCCTACAGAGTAGGCAGCAAATGGGGTATCTTTGACCAGGACATGGAAAGAATAATCGTTTATCCAAGATATGAAGCAATCAAGAGGCTGTCAAACAATGTATTTGCCGTAAAACTTAATTCCGTCTGGGGGGCTGTAAATGAAATAGGCGAAACAGTAATTCCGATTGAGTGGGATTCGATATCTTCTTTTGAATTTGGCAACAATTACAAAATTGAAAAAGACGGTTTGTATGGCTGGTACACAGGTGATTTTTATCTTATTGAACCTGTCTATACCCGTGTAGAACCAACCTTAAATAAACTGGTAAGTGTGTGTGCTGAGTCAGGCTGCGGTGTGTTAAAATACAACGGAGAGGTCTATTTGCCTTTGACTTATCAAGGATATTTAATGTCTTTTGATGATATTTATTTTTCTATAAATGATACATATAAACAAGGTGTTCTTGATATTTTTGGCAATGTGCTTGCCGAGAATAAATATGATAAATTCCCCAAAACAGACCACAATGTTATATATACTCAAAATAACAATCTGAGAGGTCTTATAAGTGCACACAAAAATATGGTTATAGTTGAACCTGTTTATGAAAATATCGACAGTCTGTCGCAGAAAGGCTTTTATAAAATAAAAAGCAACGGCAAATGGGGGGCTGTCGGCATTGACGGAAAAATCGTTTACCCGTGCGAATACGGTACATTTGAAATTAATCGAATGATGAAAAAATATGAAGGCAAAGACCGATTTAAAGAACAGAACGATTACAATTATTATTATACTAAATACCTGCAGGCATACTACCGTCTGGAGATAGAAGGCGAAAATATATTTAACAGAGGAGCTTTGAAAAAAGTTTTAAGTTCTGATAACAAATTTGCAGATATAAAAGCAATGGGTGAAGAACTTGTGAATAAATATAACCTTGACCCTTCTAAATATTATTAACACAGGAGAAAAAAGTGAAAAAATTATTTATATTGTTATTAACCTTGAGTCTTTCAGCCCCCTGCTTTGCCTCGGCTAACAACGCACCGGCTAACAACAATTATGCAGGTAATATGCCTCTGATAGAAATCGGCGTGTCTGATGAACTGCTCAAGCCGCAGCAGGAAGAAAAAGGGCTGGAAATTGTCTGGAACAAATGGCGTGCCGATGTTGCAAATAAGAAAATAAATAATGACGTTCATTCAACGGAAAACTATCTGATTTATCTGTATTTCACTGTACATTCCGATAAAAGTATTACAGACACTGTTGCGATTTATATCCCCGAAAGTTCAATGACCTTGTACGAGGGCAGAAACGCAATAAAAGCCAATGCTTATTTCTATGTGTATTCACGAAAGGCAAACAAATACTACAAAGGAACTTTTGATAATGATGTACCGCTAAAAAACGCAGAGTTGTTTTTTAATGATTACAGCTATAATATTTTGACAAAAATGAAAATGACTCCAATCGGATTTTTTGCAATAAAGAATTTTGAGTTTATAATCGGGGCTGTGAATAAAATAGAAAAATTTAGCGGCAAGTCTTTTCTTGAATTCCCGGAAGGCTCTAAAAGGACCTTGGTCGTTGCAAGTACAAACAGAACCAATATTAAATGGTTAAACAGAACAAAAAAGTATAGCGAAGACGACTTTGATGATATTGAAAGATTGTAAAACCCAAACACTTATATCATAAAAACTCTTTTTAAAAATTACTTAAAGCACCGGAATT
>CALUSA010000127.1 GCA_944323275.1 Candidatus Gastranaerophilales bacterium | reverse complement strand
GAAATGGCTGAAGAAGGTATTATCGATAAGGAAAGAGCAATAGAACTTGTTGACCCGAACCAGTTGTATCAGGTTCTGTTACCTGACTTTGACCCTGCCGCTAAAAAAGAAGCACACAAGATTGCTCAGGGTCTTGCCGCTTCCCCAGGTGCTGCTGTAGGTAAAATCGTATTTGATACCGAGGAAGCTGCAGAAAGAGGCAAAAACGGCGAAAAAGTTATCCTTGTTCGTCTTGAAACATGCCCTGATGATATCCACGGTATGATTGCTTCTCAAGGTGTATTAACACTCAGAGGCGGTATGACTTCTCACGCAGCAGTAGTTGCAAAAGGTATGGGTAAACCGTGCGTTGCAGGCTGTGAAGATTTGAAAATCGACCTTAAAAACGGTACTTTAACTGACGGCAGCGGCAGAGTTTACCACGAAAACGATATCATTTCGTTAGACGGTGGTACCGGTGAAGTATTTGAAGGTTCAGTACATCTTATTCCGCCTACGCTTGATGATAATTTCAAAAAACTCTTTGAATGGGTTAACGAAGTTAAACTCTTAAGCGTACGTGCTAACGCAGATACTCCGAACGATGTTGCTAAAGCATTGGAAATGGGCGCAGAAGGCGTTGGTCTTTGCAGAACCGAACACATGTTTATGGATCCTGAAAGACTTCCTTGGGTTCAAAAAATGATTATCGCTGAAAACACTGAACAAAGAAAAGAAGCTCTTGAGCATCTGCTTCCTATGCAGTACAAAGACTTCTACGAAATGTTCAAGGCTTTAGGCGACAAACCTATGACTATCCGTCTTTTAGACCCGCCGCTTCACGAATTCTTACCTTCTAAAGAAGAATTAATCGCAACAGTGGCTACTAAAAAAGCATTGAATCAGGACTACAAAAAAGATGAAGAAATGCTTCACCTCGTAGAAAATATGTCGGAATCTAACCCGATGATGGGCTTAAGAGGCTGCCGTCTGGGTCTTACATATCCTGAAATCAATGAAATGCAGGTTAAAGCAATCTTCTATGCAGCTTGCGACTTGAAGAAAGAAGGTCTTAACGTTAAACCTGAAGTTATGATTCCTCTTGTAGGTCATGTAAACGAACTTAAAGAAGCAAAAGCAGTTTGTGAACGTGTTGCAAAAGAAGTTATGGCTGAAAAAGGCGTAAGTATTGATTATATGATTGGTACTATGATAGAAATCCCTCGTGCTGCTTTGACGGCTGATCAAATAGCAGAGTATGCGGAATTCTTCTCATTCGGTACAAACGACCTTACTCAGATGACTTTCGGATACTCAAGAGATGACGCAGAAGGTAAATTCTTGCAGAAATACGTAGATAATAAAATCCTTCCGTCTAACCCGTTCCAGACACTCGATCAGGAAGGTGTCGGTCAGTTAATGAAGATTGCGCTTGATAAAGCGTTGACTGTAAAACCGCATCTTAAACGTGGTATCTGCGGTGAACACGGTGGTGACCCCGCTTCTGTTAAATTCTGTCACAGAATCGGTTTAAATTACGTTTCCTGCTCTCCGTTCAGAGTACCGCAGGCAAGACTTGCTGCTGCTCAAGCTGTTATTGAGTTTAAGCGCAGCAAAGCAGAAGAAGGTACACTGGGCTGTAAATAACGGTTTTAAGTTTACCGTCTGAACTAAAAATGGCTGAACAAATTTTGTTCAGCCATTTTATTATTTATTTTATTTTTGTTAATTTTAATCCTTAGCAGCCCCGTTTTGTGAGTAAAAATAATTGTATCCGTCATTGTAAGCTTTTACAACTGTTTTTTCAAACGCCATAGCCTCTGCTTCAAGCGGACAGTTTGCCCAGCCTTTTGCATCTGCTCCGTTGTAAACTGATTGGGCTTTTATATCATGTATTGCTTTTTGACCGTTTGGCGAGTTTAGCGGGTGTTTTGGCTGTTTTAACACCTCGTCAAAAATTGTTGAAAGTTCTTTATAAGTCGCTGCAGCTTGTCTATAAATCATTGCCTGAGCATATTCATTGGCTTTACCGGCTTGTAATGCTTTTACAAAGTTTTGTTTTGCCTGCGGATTTGTTGTCATCGCTGCTCTAAAGTCAGAAGTAGCAATAGCAAAGGCATATTGTTGAATTATATTTGGTGAATCAGTTTTTAATATATTTGTTGTTTGTTTACAGTGTGTCAGTTCATGTGCTATGTAACCGAGCTTTTCTGCTTTTGTTGCTCTGTCAAAATAATTTCTGTAAACAATGATTTTGTTTTCATACCATTTATAATCGCTTGCTATAGGGCGTCCTTCTTTTTCTTCAAAAGTTAATTCTTTAGGCGCACAATCTTCAAGCCCCATATATTTTACCAGTTCACGGTATGCAGTTTTTGCAAAATCATCCCCGTTAAGACCTTCCAGTTTTTTTAATACAACTTTTAAGTCGTTATCAGTATTTATTGTTGCTTGTGGCTGAACAAGGTCTTTACCGTAAAAAGTTTGATTTTTGAAAGGATCATTATCAGTTTGAGTATCTGTCTGAGCATTTTTTATAAAGCTAGTTAGAAGATTCCCGGGCTTTTGGTAAACAGTCTTGTTGTTTATCGTAATTAATGGGGATGAAATTTTGTCAGGCATATATCTTCCTTTCTTTTGTATAATTTTAGTAAAACTAAAAGAAAAAATTATTTGCCTGTAATTTTATTTTAGAAAAGTTTAATAACTTTATTAAGCTATATAAGGTTTTACGAGTTCAATAATTTTTTGAGCTGCTTCTTGAGGTTTAACCTTAAAGACTTCATCTGTTTCTCTTACCTTGAACTCGACCAGCCCTTCCGTAATAGTTTTTCCGACCGTTATTCTAAACGGAAAACCTATTAAATCCGCATCTTTAAATTTAACACCGGCACGTTCGTCCCTGTCATCAAAGACTACTTCTACACCTGCAGCTAAAAGTTCGTCGTACAACTCGTTTGCAACTTTCATTTGCAGTTCGTCCTGGATGTTTACCGGAACAATATCTACATGATAAGGAGCAATAGCTATAGGCCATTTAATGCCGTGTTCATCGTGGTGGCGTTCTACAGCTGCTGCTGCTGTTCTGGAAATTCCTATACCGTAACAGCCCATTATAAACGGCTGCGTTTTGCCGTTTTCGTCAAGATATACGGCATTCATTGCTTTAGAGTATTTTGTACCGAGCTGGAAGATGTTGCCTACTTCAATCCCTTTTGTTACATACAGAGGCTCGCCGCAATCGGGGCATTTTTCGCCTGCTTCGACAAGTCTTATGTCTGCAAATACAGGGGTGTTCAAATCTGACCAGTTAACACCCGTAAAGTGTTTGTCTGTTTCGTTTGCACCTATTACAAAGTTTTTCATTTCCTGTGCTGTTAAGTCAGCTACAACAGTGATTTTTTCACCCTCATATTCTTCAGGTATTTTTACCTGTTCAATATCTTTCGGTCCGACAAATCCTTTGCTTGCACCGAATATAGCCTCAAGTTCGGCAGGGGCTGCGCTTCTTATCTCGTTTGCTTTTACTGCGTTCATTACTTTTGTTTCTTCAAAAGTTTTGTCTGCTCTGATTAAAGCCATAACGATTCTGTTATCCGCAACATAAATCATTGATTTTAA
>CALUSA010000126.1 GCA_944323275.1 Candidatus Gastranaerophilales bacterium | reverse complement strand
TATTTGTTATAAACATCTTCTCTTAGACTTTGCGGCGTCAAATCGCCTTCCAGTATGTTTGATAGTTTTTCTTGTGTCTGTCTGATTTCGCTTTCGAGTGTACGGATTTTATCTGAAGATTTTTCCAGAACCTGCTGTAATATTTCTCTTTCATTTTTCAAATTTTTGTTTTTCTTTGCAAGATTGACAAGTGTTTTGCCGCCTTTGCCATATATTAGTGTTCCGACAACAATGGCGGACAATGTAGTCGCTAAAATAGCATTTGACATCTCATTTTGGCTGTAGCGTTTCTCCGCATTCTGTTTAGCACTCTGCGGTGTTGTTTTTTGTTGTCCCTCCGGCTGTTGTGTTAAAACAGGTTTCTTTACAAATTGAGGCACCGGAGAAAAACCCGTTTGTGACGAAATTTTCATTAATTAACAAAACCTTTATCTTACAAACTGTTTTATATAAATTATGTCAATAAATTTTGTTGACATAATTCCGGAATTTGTTACAAAAAATTAATCATAACTGCGCTCAGGGATGTGCTGAACTATATTTTTATACAAAAAAGGTTTTGTATAAAAAACATACAAAACCTTTTTATGTACGAGTTTAACTTTTTATTTCAAGTATGCCGCATCACAACTTCCGCAGCAGGATTTTTCGTAGGCATCTTCAACACCGGCAGCTTCCAACAATTCGTAGGCGTCATCTCCTGCTTTTACTGTTGCGGCAGCAAGCTCCGGATTTTCAACAAAAAAGTCTATCGAATCCTTAACATTTTGCACCATCTGTGCATTATCAAATTTGCCCTTACGTACGAGTATTCTGCCGTAAGACTCTGCAGCCTGTGTACCGTCGTTAATTATCTCCGGTGCAGTTTCTTCTGCTTTCGGCTGCGGCTTTTTATCTTCTTTTTTGGCACTTGTTGTGTATGGCGTATGAAGATTGTTATTTATATTCAATTTATTATCGAAGTTTGTCATATTTACTCTCCGGCTGTTTCTTTTCTATTCTCGTCATGTCTTTCATGCTTTAAAACATGAACAAAAATTTTTTTGCTAGTAAGTGATGAAATTTTTTTATGAGTATATACAATTTAAAAAAATTTTTCAACACTATTTGTCTAAAAATCAATTATAATAAGGATAAAACCTTTTAAGTGTAGTATATATACTTAATTAACATTTCTTAACATTTGTTGATTATTGCGCACAAGCTTATGAAAGTTTTTCAATTTTTTCTTTTAAATCAGCTATAACAAATTTGTATTCTGTTGCATCACCTATACAGGTCTTTATCTTTTGAGGATTAAACCGTCTTAGCAAAAGATTGATGCGCCTGTTACTTTGATTTGTGGTAAAGGTCAGATAATGTATATCTTTTTTCTGTGCAAATTTACAGATTTCAAGCCCCATTTTTTTCAAGGTTTCTATGCCTGATTTTGTATGCATAAACTCAGGTGCAAGTGTCATAAAAGACAGATGTGCGGTTTGGGGCTGTTTTGTGGTATGAACGGAAAATCCGCCTGCTGTTTTTCCGTTTATTTTGGCTATAGCGGTATAGCAGTTCGGCAATGAAGCTGATGCTGCACCGATTTTTGTAACAAGGAATTTAGTCAGTTTATCCATAAAAGTGATTTTATTATTTTCAGGTGTAACATTGTGCGTAATCGCCTCGTAAAACAAATTTGCAAGTTCTTTTATCTCCTCTTTAGAGGCGGTCTGTCTTAAAATCACTCCTTTAAAGCTCACAAAATCACGACAACGGGTGTTTAATATACCGGCATGTGTTTTTTTGATATCAGTTGTATTAATTACAGGTATATGTTGATTGATTCTAAGCATAGTATATTCCTTATATCCGATAAGTAGAATATAACTCAAAAATAAAATAATTTGCCTACGTATTGACGTAAAAAAATATTGACGATATATTTAGATTATGAAAAATATAAATTGCATTAATTTGAATAATTGCTGGTGGTGCCTGTATAATTAGTACAGGTCTTAAAAGTTTGGCTTATTCATTTTAATGATTCGTTTTAAAAAGACCTGTGCACAGGGAGTACACAGTTTGTTTCAGTTTAAAAGGAATCGTAAAATGCAGTTAAATTTAATAAATACACTATCTCAGCCGTTACGCTCAGCCGCAAAATTTGTTAATCATAATGAACAGGCGTCGGGTCTGTCCACCTCACGCTTTATTCAGGATACCTCAACCTGCCTGTTGCCAAAGGCTGTTTTTGCCAGAAGCAAAGCAGACCTTGCTGAAAACAGTTTTCTTGAACTTTCTGAAAGTGCGCTTGTGTATTTTGCACCGATGGCAGTCGGAAATGCAGCAAAAAGAATTTACACGCACAGCCTGTCACCGGAAGCTAAAAAACTGGTTACACAATCAACGCAGGAGCTTATGAAATCCAGCAACGCAGCAGCAAAAAAAGTACTGCCTGTTAAAGCTGCGATTGCACTGAGTGCGTTATTGATTCCTTTAACTGAATACACGCTTAACTATTTTAAAAATTTGATGACCTTAAATGTATTTAAGAAAGGTGACTTTAACAATATCGCCAACCTTGAAAACAAAACAGAAAGTGTTGAAACACAAAACCGAGTAAGAAACAACGCTCACAAAAGCATAAAGACTGCAGCAGGCATATTCGGGTTATCAACAATATTAGCTGCCGTATTGTCAGCCCGTGGTGCTTCAAAATCAAAGGTTTTGCAAAATATCAGTGAGGCTGTACTTGCACCGGGGACAAAATTTTTTAAGAAAAACGCAAAAGCAAAAAATTTCTTTGATAAATACTGTTCTATAGACTATGCCTCTCAAAACGGAAAACTTGTTTTAAGCAAAGGTCAATTGACTTCATGTGTAGTTATAGGCGGTGCAGGCTACTTTGGCGCAGCAAAAGACAGAGGAAAACAAAACTTTTTAGAAACTCTGTTCAGATATCCGGTTGTCGGATTTTACGTAATAACCGGCTCGGAACTCTTTGAAAAAGGGTTTAAAAAACTTTTACAAAAAGCAGACAAGTGCAAAGAAACAATCGGGAAAAATCTTGAAGTTCCTTGTTTTGAAGAACTCGCCAAAAAGGCTCAACAGCTTGCTAAAACAAATTCAACAACAGTTGAAAAAGAATTTGCAAAACTGGCAAAACAAAAAGTTCTGATTTCAGGTGTACCTTATGTATTTAGTATCGGAGTTATGGGCTTTTTTGTATCGGGAATTTCAAATCTGTTTACAAAATACAGATTTACTCAGGAGCAAAAGAAGGATAATTAAATTTTGTATGTCAAAATTTAATTTCATAATTATGGCAGAACAAGAAAGCAAAGTCTTGAGGCGTGCACAGAGAAATCAATTGTCCTTCAACTCTCAAAGAATTTTTTACAAGGGTAAGATTTTTCACAGTGATAATATTTATTATATAAGAAAGCATTTAATCCTTCTGTTATAACAAAAAACATCACGGCTTACACGGTAAGCCGTAGGGGGTTCGGGGCGAAGCCCTGATGGAATACGATTAGAGATTTTTAAATGAAGGAAGGAAAATTTACCGTACCGAATTTGACATTTTGTGAGTGGACGGAAATTTTCGTTTCTGAATTTTAAAATCTCTTTTGG
>CALUSA010000125.1 GCA_944323275.1 Candidatus Gastranaerophilales bacterium | reverse complement strand
TATCAAAACGGCGGTATCTTAGGTACAACCGCAACCTTCTATAAAGGCAACTTCTTTAACGCAACAACACTTTCTGTAGGCGCAACAGCAGGTGATGCATCTACAATGTACGGCTCAGAAAATTATACAATGTTACTTGCCGGTGTAGGAAACAAAACAGGGTATAACTTTGAATTCTTTAATGGCGGCGTTATACTGCAGCCCAGTATGTTGATATCTTACACATTTGTTAATACCTTTGATTACAACAACGCAGCAGGTGTAAGAATCGAGAGTGACCCTATGCACGCAATCCAATTATCACCGGGATTAAAACTCATAGGTAATACAAAGAATGGCTGGCAGCCCTACATAGGAGTAAACATGGTATGGAACCTGCTTGACGAATCCAAAGTAACGGCAAACGACATCAGATTACCCGAAATGAGCATAAAACCTTATGTTCAATACGGCGTAGGTATTCAGAAAAGATTTAAAGACAGATTCCTTGCTTTCGGACAAGCGATGATACACAACGGCGGACGAAACGGTATCTCACTAACAGCAGGCTTTAGATGGAAAGTGGGTAAGGAGTAAGATATGGTTAATCCGTGATTTAGCGCATCAGAAACTGATTAAAGAAGAATTTTTCTTGCGCTAAATTGGAATTTACTACAACCTTACACACTATATAACAATTAAGTTTTGTAAAAATAAGTTATTTGATATAACAAAAAGAAGTTGTTACTGTTATTAATCCTACATAAAATAACAATAAGGAGATATGAAATTGACAGTAAATTTCAACTCAAATAATGTTTCTTTTGGCAGTAAATTCATTGTAAAAGGTGAAAATATCGATAAAAGCAAGAGCGCCCATGCTGTAGCATTGGGTACGGCTTTGGGTATATCTAAAAATCAAGATGATCTTGTTTATGGCTTGATTGATACTGAAAATTTAAAAAAGTATTCTTTTGTTTTTGACATAGATAATAGAGATGATATTGATATTGTAAACCTGTTTAATGCTGCAGGCATTAAATTTAATATGAAGGCTTAATTGTATAGTCGACGAAAAATATTTAGATGTAAAACACTGCGTGCTAAAATTTAATAAACTTGCATTGTCAAAACGGTTTGTTAAAGCCTGTATCAATAACTATATTCGTTTAAAACGGCTTGTTTTATTGATGATTTATCAGATATATAATAAGTTTTATTAAATAAGTGCTTTGCATATTTTTTGTTTATTGTAATATATTATTACAGCTAAATAAACGGGATTTAATAGAATGAGGGAAAAGACGCATTCTATAAATCTTGCTTGAGAAGAATTTAACAAGAATAGGAATAAAGAAGGTACACACAATGGGAATCAAAGGTAAAGTCGATAAAATGGTAGTTCTCGCTTGTGAAGAATGCAAAGAAAGAAACTACACAACAACAAAAAACAAAAAAACTAACAAAGAAAGAATGGAACTCAAAAAACATTGCCCGAGATGCAATAAACACACTGTTCATAAAGAAACAAAATAACTTTACTAAGAATTAATTTAAAGAGCGTCCTTAGTTCAGTTGGTAGAACGTCGGTCTCCAAAACCGGATGTCGAGGGTTCGAGTCCTTCAGGGCGCGATTTAAATAAAAGAGGAAAATTAATGGCTAACCAAACTAACGAAAACATAGATTTTAAAGAGGCAATGACAGCATACTTTAAAAGCGTAAAGCTTGAATGGGGCAAAATCACCTGGCCCGGAAAAAGGGAAGTTATCGCCGAAACTATATATGTAATTATTATCACGGCAGTCTTTACTATCGGTGTTCTTGCCGTTGATACTATTTTCAACATGCTTTTTAAAGGTTTGGGTTTAATTAATTAGGCCTTATCAGTTTAATTATTTAATTACAGGAATTAAAATAATGACAAAAAAAGACGAAGAACAAATGGAAGTTAATGAGCAGCAAAATGATATGAATGTTTTTGAAAACGAAAAACACCAGATCATTGAAGAAAAAGAAGAAAAACTAAAATCCGATCTTCAGGCTTCTCACAGCAAAGAACCTCAGAAAAAATGGTACATAGTTCATACTTATTCAGGTTACGAAAACAAAGTTAAAGTTAACCTCGAAAAACGTATTGAATATATGAATATGGGGGATAAAATCTTCCGTGTTGAAGTTCCTCAAAAAACAATAACAAAAGTTAAAGACGGCAAAAAACAAGACAGAGAAGAAAAAATCTTCCCCGGTTACGTTCTTGTTGAAATGATTATGGACGACGACAGCTGGTATGTTGTAAGACACACAGCCGGTGTTACAAAATTCGTCGGTACGTCTAAAAAACCGATTCCGGCTAAAGATTCCGAAATTAAGAAAATCATCCACAGAGTTCAAACTCAAACTACAAAAATTGAGCTCGATGTTAAAGTCGGTGACAAGGTCAGAATCATTTCAGGTCCATTTGCTGACTTTATCGGTGATATTACAGAAGTTTATCCCGATAAATCAAAACTCAGAGCGACTGTTTCAATCTTTGGACGTGAAACACCTGTTGAGCTTGAATACAAACAAATTCAAAAAGTATAAGTGTGTGGCTTAAAATTAAGCTGAAACATATAAGATAAAATAATATAAATAGTGGAAGGGAATAAAATTCCCGCCGGACCACGAAAGGAGAACAATAAAATGGCAAAGAAAATCGTTGGAAAAATCAAGCTTCAAATTGAAGCAGGCAAAGCAAATCCATCACCGCCGGTAGGTCCTGCATTAGGTCAGCACGGTGTTAACATCATGGATTTTTGTAAACAATTCAACGCAAAAACTCAAGATCAGGCAGGTTACATTATCCCTGTTGTTATCGATGTATATGAAGACAGAAGCTTTTCATTCATTATCAAAAGCCCTCCGGCTGCAGTATTGATTAAAAAAGCTATCAATTTACCTAAAGGTTCTGCTGCACCGAACAAAACTAAAGTCGGCAAAATCACTGTTGCTCAGTTAGAAGAAATCGCTAAAATTAAAATGAACGATTTAAATGCTACAACCGTTGAAGCAGCTGTTAAAATGCTTAAAGGTTCAGCAAGAGCAATGGGTGTTACAGTAGAAGAATAATTATAAGTGGAAGGGGATGCCGTACGGGGCGCACCTTTATAAAAGCCTGAAACGGATTAGAACCCGATATCACCACAGAAAGGAAATGAAATGAGTAAATTAACTAAAAGACAAAAAAAAGCAGCAGAAATGCTTGAAGGTTTTGTTCAACCGTCCAGCGCAGCTGATGCATTAAAAAAATTGCAAGAAATATCAGAAGCAACAGTTAAATTTGATGAAACTGTTGAATGTCATATGCGTCTTGGTATCGACGTAAAAAGAGCTGACCAGCAAATCCGCTCAACCGTAGTATTACCCGCCGGTTTGGGCAAGGAAGTAAGAGTTTGCGTTATCGCTAAAGGTACTAAAGCAGACGAGGCTAAAGCAGCAGGTGCAGAAGAAGCAGGTGCTGAAGAAGTTATTGATAAAATCGCAGGCGGTTGGTTTGAATTCGATACTTTGATTGCTACACCTGATTGTATGGGTATGTTAGGTAAACTCGGTAGAGTTTTAGGTCCTAAAGGTTTAATGCCTAACCCTAAAACAGGTACTGTTACACTTGATGTAGCAAAAGCAGTTAAAGATGCTAAAGCAGGTAAAGTTGAATTCAGAGCTGACAAACAGGGTATGATTCACTGCCCTATCGGTAAA
>CALUSA010000124.1 GCA_944323275.1 Candidatus Gastranaerophilales bacterium | reverse complement strand
GTACATAAGCTCATTGAAATTGTTTAAACAAAAAGCTGCAGCATTCGATATGTTTATCAGGTAATATATGGTTACAATATGCCTTAAATAAAAACTTGTGCTATCCTGAATATGTGTCATCAAAAAGGGGTAATAAGCATTGAGATTTGTTGATTTAATTGAAAAGAAAAAACGAGGCGGCGAGCATACTAAAGAAGAAATGAATTTTATAATAAGTTCATTGATGAGCGGAATGGCTGAGGACTATCAGGTGTCAGCATGGCTTATGGCTGTTTATTTTAAAGGTATGACGCTGCAGGAAACGACCTACCTTACACAGGAGATTATAACCTCGGGTGAGGTTATAGACCTTTCTCCGATATGTCAGAACGGTGAAAAGGTTCTGGACAAACATTCAACCGGCGGCGTAGGTGACAAAATTACCCTTATTTTAATTCCCCTTCTTGCAGCCTGCGGTATCCCGATAGCAAAACTTTCCGGCAGAGGGCTGGGACACACGGGCGGCACAATCGACAAATTGGAATCAATCCCGGGCTTTAAAACAAATCTGGAAATTGACGAGCTTATCCAAAAAGTTAAAGAGGTGGGGCTTGCGATAGGTGCTCAGACAAAACGCCTTACCCCTGCCGACGGCAGATTATATGCTCTGCGTGATGTTACGGCAACAGTTGACTCAATCCCATTGATTGCGTCTTCTGTTGTATCAAAAAAAATTGCCTCGGGGGCTGATTATGTAATACTTGACGTAAAATACGGCTCGGGTGCGTTTTTAAAAACGCCTGAGGAAGCCACGGAGCTAGCTCAATGGATGGTTAATATAGCAGATATGCTCGGCAAAAAGTTCCATGCGGTTATAACCTCTATGGAACAGCCTTTAGGCAGAGCTGTTGGGAATGCCATTGAGGTTATAGAATCTATTGAGTTTTTAAAAGGCAATATGACCTCTGACCTGAAAGAGCTTACTTATGAGATGGCTGCTCTTGCACTGAGCGAGCTTGGCAAAGTTCAAAACAAAGATGAGGCTTATCAAAAAATAGATGAGGTGGTGCATTCGGGTAAGGGGCTTGAATATTTCAGAAGTCTTATACGTTCTCAGGGGGGGAACCCGAATGTTATTGACAATTACAGGTTTCTTTCCCAGCCTAATTACGCTTATCAGATTAAATCACCTCAAAACGGTTTTATCTGGAATGTTGATGCCTACAAAACAGCTTATGCCTGCAAACTTTTAGGCGCAGGCAGAGAAAAGAAACACGATATCATTGATTATTCCGCCGGGATTTATTTGAACAAAATCTGCGGCGAGCCTGTCAGCGAAGGCGAAGTTGTTGCAACGCTGTATGCAAACGATCCTGACAGGATAGAAACCGCAAGAGAATACCTTAAAGAGGCTTTTTCATACTCTTACGAACAGAGAAACAGAGGCTCATTGATTTATAGAATTATTTAAGGAACTCAGATTTAAAATACTTTAATTTCCGTTGCAATACATCGTCCTTATTGTCGCAATATCACGTGCTGACGGGTGTACGCCTATTTGAGTAAAACTTGTATTAGGGTACATAACGTCATTCGGGTCTTTGGTATGTCCGTTTATTCCCAGTGCATGCCCGATTTCATGTATTGCAACCCCGTATATCATTTTATCGGAAATTTTAATTTTGGAATTATACTGGTTTGTATATTGAATACGTATTGTTGCACTTGTAAGGTATTTACCGTAACGGCGTGTATTTGTAACACCCTGCGCCTGAGCCATATCTGGTATATCCGTAACAAAATAAACACGAATATTAGCGTTTTTTTCCGTATTTGCGTCTACGAATCTGATACATCCGCCGCCTGCTACCATCCATTCTCTAAAAGCGTCATATATATCTTTACTAAACGGCGATGGCTGCACCCATACGCTTATTCTTTTACTTAGCTTCCAAACATTATAAGAATCTAATTCATTAAGATAATGATTGGCTGCGTAAGCCGTTGAACTGGTTGCAGAAATAATAATTATAAAAGCGGTTATTATATTTAGTAGTTTTTTCATTTTATACTCCTTTGGGTTATCTGCGGCAATACATTTTTTGTATTGTAGCTTTATCTTTATTACCTAACCTCCTGCCAACAGACGAGGCTGTATTTGGATACATTATACTGTTTCTTTCGTCTGTATGTCCCATAATTCCCAGTGCATGCCCGATTTCGTGAAGAATTGTTGCTTCCATTTGGATTCTGTCCGTCATTTTAGTTGCAATGATAATCCTATTTGTTTGGTGTCCGTAGTGAGTTCTGCCAACTGCTGTCTTACTGCCATCTACCCGTGCTTCATCGGAAAAGAAAATCGCTATATTAGCATCGTTAGCAGTCGGTGAATCTATAAATCTTATGCATCCGTTTGCTGCTTTCATCCAGTCCTTGAACGCTTTGTAAGCAATTTTCTGGTATTTTCCGGGCTGAACCCACACGGTTATATGTTGTGGGTTATTCCAGTATTTTACTGTGTATATATCGTCTAAATAATCTTGTGCAGCAAAAGACTGTGTCTGGGTATATAAAAACAAGCCGACAAATAATGCAAAAAATTTTTTCATTAACGTTCTTCCTGTGTTTAACCTTATATTTTATTAATACCCATTTTTTGTTTTTTATAACACTTTTTGAGATTATTTTAACTATTTGTTACACACAGCCGGGAATCTTTGTTGACTCAAGCCGATTCCTTATACCTTAAATACTCAAATTACAGAGTTTATAATCGCCATCTGACTGCCATAATTATTTATCTTTTGCTCTGAGTAGTGTAGGTTGGATTTATTAATCCGACAATAGCTTCTGAGGCGTTAAATCACGGATTTATCACATACTACTACCGGATTGTTTTGTTTGGCAGCGTCGTTGCCGCCGAAATTACGATGTAACAAAATTACGAAACTGTGCCTAGTTTTTTGTTACGAGTAAGCATTACAAAAGTGAGTCCGTGACGTTTTCACGAAGGTGAAAGCGTACAGGACAACACCGGACGTCTGTTGAAGTTTGAGTCATACCCAACCTGCTCTTAAGAAATTTTAAAATATGATAATATTTATTATGTAAGAAAGCATTTAATTTGTCTGAGAGGGACCTCGCTTGTAGGAGTGGTACACGGAGTGCGAGTGGCACCGAGTCTAGCATTTTACGGAAGTGACCCCATGTACTTGTTGCGGGTGCTGGTGTATAAGATGACGGTTGAACTTGTTTTATGCACCCGTTCAATAAGTTATCGGGGTCAGTTGACTATATGAAATTCTTGTTGATTGTATGCCAACTGACATATTCTGCAACTTTAATCAATACTGCGTAAGCAGTGTCAGCGGTTTTTTATATGTCTTGCTTATACCGCACAAATCCGAGCTTTGTGGAATGAATTACAGAAAGTTACGCAAACGACAACAAGCGAGGTTTGTTTGAGGCACGGGAAATTATTTGAATCACAATCAATCTTTTTCTTTCCGCAATTTTTACGTGCCGAGTTGCCGAGCACTGGTTTGTGTTACTTTCTGTATGAATGTAACAGCAGCTCGGGAGTTTCTTGGGCTCCACCCGTTCTTTGCTTCAAAGAATGGGTGGAAAATAAAGCAAAAATCTTTGTTTTTATTTTTATCTTATGTTCATTTTCTTTCTTTTTTGCGATTAAAAGAAAGAAAATGAACCAAAAGAAAGAATGTCTGAGAGGGACCTCGCTTGTAGGAGTGGTACACGGAGTGCGAGTGGCACCGAGTCTAGCATTTTACGGAAGT
>CALUSA010000123.1 GCA_944323275.1 Candidatus Gastranaerophilales bacterium | reverse complement strand
TCTCAAAGACAGGCTCTTGCAGAACAAAGAGAACAACTCGTTGATGAAGTTATTTCTAACCTTGAAGTTGATCAAATTGTTGAAGGTGAAGTTGTAAGAATCGCTGATTTCGGTGCATTTATTGACATCAACGGTGTTGACGGTCTGCTTCCGATTTCAGAAATCTCATGGCAGAGAATTAAACATCCGTCCGATGTTTTAACCCTCGGTCAAAAATTAGAAGTTAAAGTATTAAAAATCGACGAAGACCTTAAAAGAATCAGCTTAAGCTTAAAAAGAATAGGCGATAACCCTTGGGAAGAAATTGAAGACAAATTCAAAGAAGGAGAAATAATTACAGGTACTGTTAATAAAGTTACTTCTTTCGGTGCTTTCATCAACATATTCCCCGGAGTTGAAGCATTACTTCCGGTAGCAGAAATGAAAGAAGCTGATGCTAATCCGTTTGATATTTACAAAAACGGTGACGAAGTTAAAGTTCTTATCAAAAAATTCACTCCGCAAGAACACAGAATTGCGCTTAGTGTAAAAGATATCAACGAATAAACTTAATATTCCAAACAAACGGCGGAGCTAATCACTCCGCCGTTTATTTTATTAATAAAATTTTTAAAGCTGCTTAGCCATAAGCTTTGACTTTTGTGCGGTTTTATTTACTGTTTCAAAAAGAATCTCCTGAATATTGCTTTCATTAAGAACTTTATTGCCTTCCGCAGTAGTACCGCCCGGAGTTGTGACATTTGTGATAAGCTGCTGCGGGTCACAACCCGATTCAAGAATCATTTTTGCAGAACCCAAGGCAGTCTGAGCAGACAACAACAAAGCCGTATCATAATCAAGCCCGAGTTTTTCACCGGCTCTGGCTATTGCATCGATAATATAATAATAAAAAGCCGGACCTGAGCCGCTTACGCCTGTAATAGCATCTATATCGGATTCTTTAGCCGGAACAACTTTGCCTACGGCAGAAAATACTTTTTTTACTGTTTCAAAATCTTCGTCTGTTGCGTGTTCGCCTTTGCAAACAGCACTCATACCTTCACCTGCAAGAGCCGGAGTATTGGGCATAACCCTGACTACACGGGCTTTTTTTTCAAGAATTTCTTCCACTCTTGCGCTGGAGATGCCTGCAGCTATTGTAATTATTAATTTTGAATCATCAATTCTGTCTTCTATTTCAGTCAAAACATCTTTTACAACAAACGGTTTTACCGCAAGCAGGATAATATCGGCATTGGCTGCAGCTTCACGGTTGTTATGCACCATTTTTATGCCCAGTTCTTTTTCTGTTTTATGTGCACTGTCCAGATTCGGCTCAGAAGCTATAATGTGTTTTGAGTCATAAATATTTGATTTTAAAAGCCCTTTCATAATGGCGGTAGCCATCTTGCCGGCACCTATAAAACCTATTGTTTTTGCTTCTGTTTTATCCATCTTGTGTAAACCTTTATTAAATCCTTAGTTGTCCGCATTTGACAATCATCTTTGTCTTATCTATCATGATATAACGCAAAAAAATTAATTCAAGGAGCAATAAAAATGAGACGTACATTAGAAGGAACAAAAAGAAAAAGACAGAACGTCAGCGGCTTCAGAGCAAGAATGGCAACTCCGGGCGGAAAAACCGTTTTAAACAGAAGGAGAGCAAAAGGTCGTCACAGATTAACTATTCAGGCTAAAAAAAGAGCATAGTTTGACAGTCTTTAAAAAATTATTAACAAAAAACAGGTTCTCAAAATATACAGACCTGTTTTTTGTTTTATGCATAACTTTTTTATGTTTTAATATTTTTGTACTCAATTAAATTCAGGAGCTATATGGATAAAGTCGGCAAAGTAAAACTCGGGTTAATCGGACTCGGCACTGTAGGCACAGGTGTCGTTAAAGTTTTAAAGGATTTTAATAACATAGAAATTGTCAAAATTGCGGTTAAAAACATCAACAAAAAACGTGATATTGAAAATCTTGACACCTCGCTTTTGACAACAGACCCTTTTGAAATCGTTAATAACCCCGAAATTGATATAATTGTTGAAGTCATAGGCGGAATCGAACCGGCTTATGAACTTTTAAAAACCGCCGTAGAAAATAAAAAACATATTGTTACAGCAAACAAAGAGCTGCTTGCAAAAAAAGGTCAGGAACTTTTTGAACTGGCTAACAAAAATAATGTAACAATACTCTATGAGGCAGCGATTGCAGGCGGCATACCGATAATTATGCCAATTAAAACTACTCTTGCCGGTAATAAAATAAATAAAATCGAAGCAATATTAAACGGAACTACCAACTATATCCTTACAAAAATGGAAAAAGAAGGTGTTTCTTACGAACAGGTTTTATCGGAAGCCCAAAAACTCGGCTATGCAGAAACAGACCCGACAGGCGATGTTGAAGGTTATGACTCTGCATATAAAATTGCAACACTTGCAACAATTGCGCTTAATCAGAGGGTGGATATAAACAAAATCTATCGTGAAGGTATTACCAAAATAAGCGCAAAAGATATGCAGTTTGCAAAAGAACTCGGCTACAAAATAAAACTCATTGCACTTGCACACTTAACAGAGGACAACAAAGCGGACGTGCGGGTTCACCCTATGCTGGTTTCTCAAAAAGACTGTCTTGCAAGCATCAACGGAGTAACAAACAGTGTAGTGCTTGAAGGTTTTCCCGTAGGACGTGTTATGTTTGCCGGTCCGGGTGCCGGCGAATTCCCGACAGCAAGCTCCGTCTTAGGCGACATTCTTGCAATTGCCTCGAGCCTTGGCTCATCCAATATGCTTCCGTTTATGAAATGCACTCACGAGGTTAACGCACAGCAAATTGATATAAAAGATACCGTAAACAAGTACTATATCAGCGTGACTGCTGCCAATACCCCCGGTGTAATAGGCACGATAGGCGAAATTTGCGGACGCCACAATATCAGTCTTGCAAGTGTACTGCAAAAAGGTATTGATAAAGAAAACACGGCAGAAATCGTCGTTATAACAGAAGAAAGCAAAGAAAGCGATATTAACTCTGCGATTTCTGAATTTAACAACAATAAAAATATAATTAAAATAAACAATCTTATAAGAGTAATGTAAAATCGGAGTATTAAAAATGGAAAATTTTCAGCAAAAAGGACACTATCAAGGGCTAATAAACAGATACAGACAGTATCTTCCGGTCACGGACGCAACTCCCGTTGTAACGTTGAATGAAGGTAATACTCCGCTAATCAAGGCTGATAACCTTGCCGGTAAAATCGGGCTTGATAAAATAAATTGCGAAATTTATCTTAAATTTGAAGGTGCAAATCCTACCGGCAGCTTTAAAGACCGTGGTATGACAATGGCTGTTACCAAAGCAAAAGAAGAAGGCGCAAAAGCTATCATCTGTGCTTCAACAGGCAATACCTCAGCTGCAGCTGCTGCTTACGGAGCTAAAGCAGGTTTAAAAACTTATGTACTGATACCGGACGGATATATTGCGCTCGGTAAATTATCTCAAGCGATGATGTACGGTGCGGAAATTATTGCGATAAAGGGTAATTTCGATGAAGCACTTGAAAGAGTAATCGAAATTTCGCAGAAATATCCGGTCACGCTCGTAAACTCAGTAAACCCGTACAGAATCGAAGGGCAAAAAACAGGTGCTTTTGAAATCTGCGAGGCTTTAGGCGATGCACCTGATTACCACTTTATACCTGTGGGCAATGCAGGCAATATTACTGCATATTTTAAAGGGTATGAAGAATTTTTAGCCCACGGTAAAATCTCTCATCTGCCTAAGATGATGGGCTTTGAGGCAGAAGGTGCAGCAGCTATTGTTAAAGGCGAAAGGATATTAAAACCTGAAACAATTGCAACAGCCATAAGAATTGGCAACCCGGCAAGCTGGAAACAGGCAGAAAATGCACGTGACAAGTCAGGCGGTATCATCAATTTTGTAACTGATGAAGAAATTATTACCGCATACAAACTTCTTGC
>CALUSA010000122.1 GCA_944323275.1 Candidatus Gastranaerophilales bacterium | reverse complement strand
AAGATTTTTATTGCTGCGCTGTCTAAAGTTGATGACATAAAACAGGTATCTTTTACTTCTACAATCCAAAGCGTTGTACAGTGCGCAATGGCGTTTAATTCATCACCGGTTGAACAGGTAAACGTAGCCTGGGGCGAGCCTATTCCCGCCGATTATTCTGAACTTGTTACAACAGAAACAAGCAGGGTTACATCAGGAACGCAAAGCAAGCTCACAACAATCATGACACTTGATAACGTATCGGAAGACGATGCAAGAGAAGAACTGAAAAGGATTGAAGAAGAAAAAGCTAAAGAGCAGAGTAAAACAGCAGTACCTGAAAATATTAAAGAGAATTATGATATTTTGCCTGTAGACGAAAATGGAGATATTTTACAGGAATAACTCAATAATTAAACAAGCGGTTTAATCTCCGCTTGTTTAATTATCTATACTAAAAATGTTATCAATATCTTTTAGGCTACAGGGAATGTCTTTAAAATCATTGTAAAGACAATATGTCTCAAGCATTTTTTTATAATATTTTATTTCATTAGTATTAAGCTCTATGTAAAATGAATTTGCATAAATCCCATAATTACTTCCATATGCATTTCCTCTGTCGGAAAATGACGGCAAAACAGTATTACGCTTTATAGTGCGTAATTTTAAATATGCTTTTTGTTCTTGTTTAAATGCAGCAATAAAGTCTTTATCCTTTGAATATGTTTTAATTATTCTTTTACATATTGTTTCATACATTTTATCAGAAGCTTCTGCCATTTTAACTGATTCTTTTAGCATATCAGCCTGTGTTGGGAAAAACGGTTCTTGTGAACAATTTTCAATGCTTTTTGCAAACACACAATTTAGCGTGATAAAAATACTCAAAACAATAAAAAATATTTTATAAGTTAATTTCATAAATAAAGTATAACAAAAGGAGAAAATTATGTCTTATCAAAATTTTGAAAAGTCATTGAAAGTTTTATTTAATTATGAAGGTGGTTACACTAACGATAAAGATGACAAAGGTGGAGCTACTAATTTAGGGGTAACACAATATACATATAATGCATATAGAAAAAAACACAATTTGCCGGTTAAAAATGTAAAAAATATTACAGCCGAAGAAGCAAAGAAAATATATTATGAAGAATATTGGGTGCCATCCAGAGCTGATAAAATAGAAGATCCCGGTTTTGCTATGGCAATTTTTGATACATCTGTTTTACATGAAGGAGGTACTGCTCAAAAATTTTTGCAGCAGAGCGGTTATAATCCAGATAAATTTTTAGATATTCAAAGACAAAGTTATGATAGAATTGTAGAGAAAGACCCTACTCAAAAAAATTTTTATAATGGCTGGAACAATAGAGTTAATTCTCTAAAAATTAAAACAGAAAAATTAAGCAAAGAATATAGTACAAAAGCATCTAATAATGAAAGTCCTTTATTATTAAAAGGATATGTTTCATATAATCAAAATAATGACGATGAGTATTTACGAAAAGCAGAAATTATAAATAAACTTAAATCGCCACAAAATACAAAAATCTTGCAGGTTCATAATATGATTCAAAATACTAAAACAACGAAACAAGATATTGATATTGACGAAAGCAAGGACTATAGCGGATATATAAATGAGGTAACAAATTCAAACAAAATTTATACAAAAGAAGATTTAGAAAGTATGACAGAAACTGAGTTACAGCAAAATAAATCTGCTATTGATTATCAAAGACAGACTATAGGTATTCCGACAAACTGTCTGAGTGGGACCTCGCTTGTAGGAGTGGTACACGGAGTGCGAGTGGCACCGAGTCTAGCATTTTACGGAAGTGACCCCATGTACTTGTTGCGAGTGCCTGGGTTATAAGATGGCGGTTGAACTTGTTTTATGCACTCGTTCAATAAGTTATCGGGGTCAGTTGACTATATGAAATAAACAGGCATGGTATTTGTAAACGGTTATACCCGTTCTTTGTGCCAAAGAATGGGTGGAAAATAAAAGCACAACTCTTTGTTTTTATTTTACTTACGTTCATTTTTTCTTTTTGCGTCGCAAACAAAAAGAAAAAATGAACCAAAAAAGTTCACTATTTACAGTGTTAAAAAAGCAAGAAAGATTAAAATTATTGCGTGAAGCCATTTTGCACGAAATCAAAGATTCCGGCAAAAGAAGGCAAAACACGCTATGTCAAAAGAGATTTTAAAATTCAGAAACGAAAATTTCCGTCCACTCATAAAATGATAATATCGGTACGGTAAATTTTCCTTCCTTCATTTAAAAAGCTCTAATCGTGTTCCATCAGGGCTTCGTCCCGAACCCCATACGGCTTACAAAGTAAGTCGTTATTGCTTTTTACCATCCCCCCAATAAAAAAGATTCTTCCATAATAAATATTATCTAAATAAACCATTAAATTAAAACTTTTAAACCAAGATAACTATATTTCTTTCAAAAATACGGTGTGTCATTTTGACACACCGTACATACTGCTGTCAATAATTTATACAAGAAATAAGGAGAGAAAATGAACACTAAAAATCTTGAACAAGTACGTGAAAAACTGTTCTCTGCAAAAGACCCGTCTCAAAAAATGAATTATGAAATCAAAAACAGTGCAGAAAGAATTAAAGAAAAAGTCTTAAGAAGACTAAAACCTTCTATATTTAATGATAAAGACGATACTATTTCTGATGAAAATTATCAAAAAGTATCCGAACTCTCTGATTTTATAAGCCAATATGTAAAAGAAGCAGGAAAAGAACAGGCAATATTAGACTTTCAGGTCGGGTTGAATTTGTTAAACGGATACAAAAAATCTTCTTCGGTTGAAGCAAAAATAAAACTGGAAGAAGATTCTGATTTTGGTGAAAAGACATTTGCTGCGTTATTCAACGTATTTAAAAATTATCCGGTCGATGTTGTCAAAAGATTTGTTAAACTCGGCGCAATAAACAACAGAATATGGAATACAAAAAACAACAAATCAATCGATACGGATAGTGAAGTAGAAAAAGTAACAGATAAATTAAATGAAAGAGGATATTAATATGGGTAAAAGATTATATGGAAAAGTAACAAAAGACAATGTTGAATACGAATGGAAAGCCGAACCCGGAGCTTGCGAGGTTTGCAGAGCAATGGACGGAACAATATACGAATCGGCAAATGATATCCCTGACAGACCTCATCCAAATTGTAAGTGCTGGATAGACGTACTAGAAAAAGATAAAGACATAACAGAGCCTATTGAATTTTACAAAGAGAAACGTAAAGACAAAAAAAGAAACGAACTTGAACTTGCTAAGCTTTTGGGCGACGCAAAGTCATTGGAAGAAGAAATTGATGAATATATAAAACAAATCAATGAGCAGGAGAAAGAAATAAAGGAACTTGAAAGCAAAATTGATATAAATAAGCTTGAACAAAAAGACAGACAGCAAGTAGAAAACACCAAAGAGCAGATAGATTTTGCAAAATACAAAGCAAATAAAGCAAAGCAGGAAGTAGATAACATAAAAATAAATATAAAACATGCAAATGCAACTATTGAAGAAATTTCGAAGTTACAGTTTGAGTTTAATAATTTAAAAGAAAAATTTGACGACTTTGGAAAAATTTTATTTGATAGAATAATAGGAATTATTGGAATTTTGACAAAGCTAGATGAATCTTTAGCTTTATGGAAACTTTCTTATAGTAAATTTAAAGAAGGAAATGATTATATTAACAAAAATGGCAGAGTTTATAATAAGATAAGTGATATTAAAAATTCAAAAATTCAGAATTTTGTTCAAAATAAAGTAGAAAAACAAATGAACACAAAAACAAGTAGAGGACTTGTTTTTTCGTCTAACAGCTCAATAGCACAGAAAATAGTTAAATCTAATGCAATAAAAAAATATATAAGAGATAATAAAGAAAAGTTTAAACCTGGAGTTGAATTAGCTCAGACATCTTTAGATTTTAATATATTTAATCCAGATTTGTTTAACGCTTTACACAAAGCAGATATAATAGATATAAAGATAGATTCTGATTCTAATTTTACAGCGAAAATTATTGATACATATGATTTTAATAAGTATAGTATAAATCCAATAGTTAAAATGGCAGGGCATTATCAGTCTAAAGGCAAAATTGAAAATTACTATACAATAACAGAAATAAAAATTCCAAAGTCTGTATGGGAGAAGTTTTAAATAATTTAAA
>CALUSA010000121.1 GCA_944323275.1 Candidatus Gastranaerophilales bacterium | reverse complement strand
GTCAAGCGGTTAAGACCTCGGATTGTGGTTCCGATATGCATGGGTTCGAATCCCATCAGGCGCCCCATTTTTAAGAATAGACCCAGATGGGTCTTTTTTATTGCTATATCCGTGTTTTAGTTTATTTATATTTTAACATGTACTTTATCAATTACGATTTCTTTAATATATTTTATAATTAATATATAATTGCATTTATAAATAAATCAGCATGAACATTGAAAGTATAAACACAGGGTAAAAGATGCCTTTTCTATGGAAACTGACTGACATTTTTAATTAGACTTTCGGGTTAGTTCCCGACTAGAAAGGGGGTCGATATGGATAATTTCAATTTAGCATTATTTTTAATCTTTTTGATTTTATGCGTATTAAAAAACGGCTCTCATCTTAATAGATAAGAACCGTTAGACTTTCTACAAGGCATCCGGTAGCTTGAGAAACTACCACCCTGTGTTTCTATTATAAATTATCTATTTTTATTTTTCAACCCCGTTAATATAATTTTCTATTTCCGAATAAAGGATGATTATTTGCGGAGATGATAAAATCTGGTGTAAAGTTTTGTTAAAGAGTTCGAACAAAGTCCTATCATCCGCCCCATTAACTTTAAAACCCTCTCTATGAGAGGGGTTTAACATTTTATTTTATACTTTTTATAAATCCTCTTTACTAAGCAACATGTAAAGAAAAGCCTAGCTCTTTTAATAATTTGCCGATTGTATCTAATCTGGGTACCCGTTCTCCTTTAAACATTTCGTATAATGCGGCTCTTGTTATTCCTGTTTTTTGTGAAAATTCACTTATACTCATGCGTGCTTTAATAACTTGTTCTAAAGACTGAAAAAATAAATCATAATCGCCTTCTATGATAAATTCTTGTATAGCTGCATCTAAATACATTTTTTGATATTCAATATCTTGTAAAACATTGTTCATATGTTCTTCATGAGTTATGTTTTCCGATTTAATTTTTTCTATATCCATTTTATTCATACCTTTCTTTAAATTCTTGTAAATATTTCTTCGCAAGCTCAATGTCTTTTGATTGTTTTGACTTATCTCCTGCTGATAAAAATATAATTACTACATTATCATATTCGTACGCATAGATTCGATAACCAGCACCTTCAACAAATTTTATTTCTGTCAAATTATCAAATTTTTTATGTTTGCCTAAATTCCCTAATCTTATACGGTCTATTCTTCTGTCAATTATTAATCTGACACTTTTATCTAATGAATTATACCATTCAAGATAAGGACATTTATTATCATTAGTCTTATAATAAATTATTTCTTTCATACTTCTATTGTATCGAAAAAGATGCATCAAATCAAGTCTAAAATATATCAAACTGCAAAAAGTCCGTCGATTGGACATACCTGTCAAAATTCATCAAACAAAATGTCTATTTAAAATTTAATATTGCGATAATACTTATCAATATCCAATTCTTGTAACAATAATACAATTAAGGCTTTTTCCAAATAGTTTGTAAGTATTTTCACAGCTTTTAAATTCAATTTGCCATTAGCGGTCAAAAATATTTTATTAATGTTGTCTTGTTGCGGTGTTTTCCTCGCACCGTTTTTATATGGATGTATAAAATGATTACGAATATTCATAATTTGATTGCCGAATTTAGTAACCAATTTGTCGAAATCAGAGTCTAACTCATTCAAATTAAAATTAAACAATAAAAAATCACCTTCATCCTTGTTTAAATGAAATATATCCGTAAAATTTTTTTGTTTTATTTCTTTTATTGCGGTAACTATATCATTTCGGGATTTTTCACCTTTGATTTTGATATTACCGTACGTTTCCAAAAGTTGAGCTCTTTTATTTATTGCGTCTGACACATATTTAGGGTATTCGTAATTACAAATTGAATTTATTATTAATTCATATTTTTCATATATATCAAACCACTTTTGTAATATTTGGCTAAATCTTGTTCTTACATCTTTAAAATAAATATTATAATTTTGTAAAATTAAATCGGTATCGCTGTATTTTTCGTCAATTAAATAATAATCAATTCTGTAAGAACAATATTCAAACTCATAAACAGAAGAAATATTTCCTGTTTGATTAAGAAATAAAGAAAACAGATTGCGCAATTGTAAAATTATATCAATATAAAACCCTATAGTATGTTCACTTTCTGCCTCTAAATCAAGATGCAAATACGGATACAGCTCTATTTTTGGAAAATCAATTGCAAATCTTTCAAAATCATTAATTATTGATAGCTTTATTTTTTCACCTGAATATTCAAATGAAAAAGTTTCCTGATAATTAAAAGTTTTCATTTTAAAATATTTTGATTTAGCCTTATCTTGTGTTTTTGCCCCATTTTGGTCCAGCAATTCACACTCTAACTCCGAACAAATATCTGCCTGCGGATAAATCCATTTTTCAAGATTGTTTATGGTAAAAGAAACTTTTTTTCTCGGAGTATTGGTATCTATGTACAATTCGTCAGCTTTATCAATAAAATTTTCATAAGATATAAATCCGTCAAACCTGATTTGTCGTTTTTCTTTTAGACCAATCTTATAACAATTAATAAAAGTAATATAATTTATAAAGCCATTACCTTCAAATTTAGCCTGCAAATTATATGCCCCGAAGCCAAAATCCCCAAAATCATTGAGCAATTCTAATCTGAACTTGTCTTTATTATCTTTATAAAATCTGACCTGAAATTCTTTCTCATTGCAAAAATTGATTGTTCCATACATAGGAAGCCAGAATTCACGCATATTCACTCCTTTTCAAATTATAATATCAAAAACAAAGTACTTATAAAATTTTTAGAAATTAGATATTTTAAGATTAACCAAATATACCGGCATATAAATGTGACGAAATGTTAAAACAAGTTTAAAATGGCTTAAATTCAAGTATAAAGGCTAATATAAAAACATATAGCGGACAACATAAGAGCAATTTTTAATCTTTTATTCTTTTAAATAATATGTAGGTTAATATTATAGTAAAGGAAGGATTTTGTATGTCAGTAAATCTTGGTGCAGTGCCTTATGCAGGTTATTCTTTTCAAAATTATTCAAACAATAAAGTAACGGATTTTAAAGGTAATTTGAACGCTAATACAGAAAAACAAAAAAGTTCAACTACCAAAAAAGTTGTCGGAGGTTTAGCTTTGGCGTCAACAGTTGCTTTAGCAATTTATGCGCTAAAAACAGGTAAGCTTGCTCAGCTTAAAAATATTATAAAAAACCCAAATTCAGCTGCAGGGAACGTACAAAATGAAGCTGTAAATACAGCAAAAAATAGCATTGATGATGTGATTAAGGCTTATTCCGAAAGAGCAAAATGTGCTCTCGGTGCTGATTCAGCTCCTATTATAAAAAATTTAAAAAATGGTAAAACAGCAATTGAGTTTAAAGGTACGAACAATAAAAGAGCTTTTATCGTATGCGATAAAAACGGAAAAGTGGAAAAATTAATTGAATTCTGGGATGGTAAGAAACATTATACTGTTTATGATGGAATAGATCCCCATAAGTCAAATTTCTTAAAAGAATATAACTCTATACTGAATGAAAGCGGTATGAAGAAAATATTCATTGAAAAACCAATTGATGTAAAAAAAATAGAGAATGCTGCAGATTATGCTGATTTCGACAAATCTAAATTTCCAAATGCTCGCATGTACAAACAAATATTTTCCCAATCTAATGACAAAGTGTCAAGTGTTCTTAATACGAATTGGCATACAACTCCATTGCAAGCAGAAGGATTTAAAATATTTCGTATTTACAAAAATGGTAAAAAACCAGCGAATGTAATAAAAGAAATAGGCGATAAAAAATTCTATTATAAAGCAGGCAATGCTTCTTCTGCCCAACAGGTAGACGACATTTCAAAATATATTACACCTCAACAAGAAGCTAATATGAAAGAATTGTTTAATACAAATACTAAAAAAGCTTAACAATTTATAAATAAATTTTCCAAAATGTCGCCCTGAATTTATTTCAGGACGGCATTTTTATGTTAAAAATTACAGAAATTTTAACTATTTATGAAAGACTGTATTGAGTTGTAATTTCTCCATTCGGCAGTTCAAAAATGATTTTACCATTAATGCAATAAACATTGGGAATACCTTTTTTACGGTTATTTTCCTGAGCTTTTTTTATAGCCCTGTTACCGAGTTTTAACAATTTTTCAGATAACTTTGTCATTATTTAAAATCCTTTGTAAATTCATTATACAAATTTTCGTTGTATATTTCAATCTT
>CALUSA010000120.1 GCA_944323275.1 Candidatus Gastranaerophilales bacterium | reverse complement strand
AACATGCTTTTATGTGTAAATGCCCAGGCTCTGTTAGAATAATAGTCTGCATTATCCTGTGCTAATTCAATAGCTGAGGAATAGTCAGCAATTGCCTTATCATATTCTTCCAAAAATTCATAATAATCAGCACGGTCATTGTAGATTGCCGCTTTATTCTCCGGCGAAGAACACCTGTTCAATGAATCCGTACACTCATCTATTTTCTTTTTATATTCTTCACGTAAAGAGCACTCGGAATCATCAATACCCTTTTGTGCATAAGAATCATCGTGCTTAGACGGACAGCTCTGTTCGGCATTAGCAGACTGCCGCTCATCATAGTAATATAAAATACGTCTTTTTTTTAATATTGACAAATGTTTTATCCAAATTAGAGCAATGATTATCGAAAGAGGTATGATGATTTTTAAAAGTTTGACAATAAGTATTGTTGTGTATGTTTGTTCCATTACTTTATCCTTTATTGCTTAACTCTTTTTTATATGCTCTAATCTTCTCCGGATAGTATTTCATATAGTCAACTGACCCCGATAACTTATTGAACGAGTGCATAAAACAAGTTCAACCGCCATCTTATCCCCCAGGCACTCGCAACAAGTACATGGGGTCACTTCCGTAAAATGCTAGACTCGGTGCCACTCGCACTCCGTGTACCACTCCTACAAGCGAGGTCCCACTCAGACAGATTATGCCGCCCATTTTTTATAATATAGACTTACACCGTCTGAAGTTTCAAAATTACTTTCTTCAAACTGTCTTTTGTTAATTGTTTCTTCCATATTATTCTCATAAATATTAATGAATATTTTTATGTTAATAATATAGTAGTTATAGTCGTTAGCAATCATACAGTTATTGTAGATTGTCAGTGTCATAGTCCTGTAATACCAGAAAATTTCATATAGTCAACTGACCCCGATAACTTATTGAACGGGTGCATAAAACAAGTTCAACCGTCATCTTATACACCAGCACCCGCAACAAGTACATGGGGTCACTTCCGTAAAATGCTAGACTCGGTGCCACTCGCACTCCGTGTACCACTCCTACAAGCGAGGTCCCTCTCAGACATATAAATAAAAAACGCCTTCCTTTAACGGGAAGGCGTTTTGAAAACCGGTTAATATTAACCGAAATATCTTTTTAACAAACCCTGGAAAGCTTGACCGTGGCGGGCTTCGTCTTTACACATTTCATGAACAGTGTCATGAATAGCATCAAGGTTGAGTTGTTTAGCTCTTGCAGCAATAGCTTTTTTAGCTGCACATGCGCCTGATTCAGCTTCAACACGCATTTCAAGATTTTTCTTTGTTGAATTTGTAACAACTTCGCCTAACAGTTCAGCAAATTTAGCTGCGTGTTCTGCTTCTTCAAAAGCAATTCTTTTATAAGCTTCAGCAACTTCAGGATAGCCCTCTCTGTCAGCCTGTCTGCTCATTGCAAGATACATGCCTACTTCAGTACATTCACCCATAAAGTGATCTTTTAAGCCCTGTTTTACTTCTGCGTCAACATCTGCACCAACGCCGATTCTGTGTTCATCAGCCCAGCCTATTGCACCTGCACCTTCTTCAACTTTATTAAATTTATCTGCAGTTGCTCCGCATAAAGGACATTTTTCTGGTGCGCTGTCGCCTTCATGAACATAACCGCATACCGAGCATACAAATTTTGCCATAATTTCCCTCTTTTCTTTTTATACCTTACTATTAACTACGGGATTTTCTTAAGTTCTTATTAAGAATAATTCCTAATAAAATTATTATACATACTCTTATTTTAAAAATCAACCCTTTGTTATTTTAAGTCAGTTACTGCGTAATCGGTATCTGCAGTTTATTTAAAATTGTTTTATAATTATTGCATGGTTTTATCCATCTGATTTAAGGAGAAAATATTTTGCAGTTTTTTCTGACAACAACAGCCGTAATATTACGTATATTTTCTAACACTTTTGCAAATGTTTATCAAAAAAAGCTTACAACGAAAAACAATCCTTTAATGATAACATTCTTGACCTACTTTGTGCTAACGATTATTTGCCTGCCTCTTATAATCACAGGCAAATACGCACAAAATATGCAGCTGTATTTTTGGCTGTATTCTGCCTTAATGGGCTTTTTAGGTGCGGCGGGCAATCTTTTCCTTGTAAAGTCTTTAAAAAACGGTGACCTGTCTGTCATAGGTCCGATAAATTCTTACAAATCATTGATAGGCTTACTCTTAGGCATATTATTTCTCAAAGAATACCCGAATCTATACGGGATTGCCGGAATGGTTTTAATATTTACTGGCAGCTATTTTATTCTTGACACAACACAGGAGCGTTTTACTTTAAAACTACTGAAAAATAAAGAAATACAATACAGATTTTATTCGTTATTATTATGCGCAACAGAGGCAATTGTTATAAAAAAAGTTATTTTAATTTCCTCAGAACAAACGGCTTTTGTTTCGTGGTGTTTGTTCGGCGCAGTATTTTCCGCCCTGCTCTTTGTTTTTGAAAAAATAAATATAAGGAACGAAATAAAGACAATAATCTCTGTAAACGCAGCCGGTTTATTAAAACTTATTCTCTGCTGCGGAATTATGCAATACACAACGAACTATGTTTTTAAATATATGAATGTAGGCTATGCTTTATCCTTGTTTCAGCTTTCGTCCGTGCTCAGTATAATTTTAGGGTACAAAATTTTTAAAGAAAAAAATATAATCCCGAGATTGGTCGGTTCATTAATAATGGTCGCAGGTGCTGTTGCAATTATAATATTTAACTGAAAATACTCGATAAAACGGATTGTTAAAACTGATTTTTTGCGCTACAAAATCATTAACGTTATATAACTCAGGAGTTTGCACAATGAAAAATTTTGAACTTAATCTTTCACATGAAGAACTTGTAAAAAGAACCTCTAAAGAATGTTTAATCCCTAAAGAAATGCTTAAAGAAGATGCACCGGAATACAATGCACTTGAACAGGGGGACAAAGAAGCCTTAAAACACCTTGTAAAAGCTGCAAAAGCTATTGACGAAGTTTTTATGAAACAGGACAACCCTGACAATCTTGATTTTAAAGCTTATTTAGAAGCAGAAGTTCAAAAAGGCAATGAAGATGCACAGATGACCCTTACACTGTTCAATGCCCAAATAGGGATGAACGCTGTCGACTCGGAAGCAAACAAAATTTTTCTTGCCAAAAACACAAAAGAGCTGCCAGGCAAAGGGTTTTACCCTGTTGATTTATCAAAAGAAGAATTTCATAACATACTTATAAAAATGGTTAAAGACGGACAAATTGAAGAAGTCCGCAGTATTCTCAACCAGCGTTCCATAGTGGTTCGTGACGGTGACAGGCTGAAAGCAGTTGATTATACAGAGTATTTTGCAAAAGAATTTTCTTATATTGCAGACGAACTTGAAGCAGCAGCCGAAGTATCAACAAACGAAGATTTCAACAAATATTTAAGACTTCAGGCAATTGCGCTATGCGAAAACAATCCGAACAACGATGCTTATGCTGATAAAAAATGGGCAGAACTGCAGGATACACCGCTTGAGTTTACTATTTCACGTGAACAATATGCTGACGAAATGACCGGCACTGTTGTTGAAAATGAAGAACTCAACAAACTTCTGGAAGAAAACAATATAGAACCGATTCCTAAAGATTCAATAGGCATAAGGGTAGGGATAGTAAACAAAGAAGGTACGGCAAAACTTCTTGAAATAAAAAAATACATGCCTGTTTTGGCACAGCACATGCCCTATAAAGAGGAATATGAACAAAATATAACAGAAGGCGATGACGGAAAACAAACAATGGTAGATGTTGATATTGTTACCTTAAGAGGCGACGAAGGCACCTACAGAGGCGGCATAACACTTGCTCAAAACCTGCCTAATAACGACAAACCTTCTTTAAAAATCGGCGGCGGCAGAAGAAATGTCTACCACCGGCAGATAAGAATCAGCACCAGCCCAGAAGCAAAAGAAAAAAGGCAAAAACGTCTTAATGCCACATTAGCACCGGAGCTGCATAAGTATTATAATCAGGAAGCCGATCACTGGTTCACTATCGGGCATGAAAATGTTCACTCGCTGGGACCAAAATCAGGCACCGAAGCCCTTGGTAAATACAAAAATATTATAGAAGAAAATAAAGCTGATATGGGCTCGCTTGCTTTGCTGGATGTGTTGGTTGAGCTTGGTATGTACAGCGAAGAAGAAAAGAAACAGATAATGGTTACTTATGCTGCTGATAATTTCTTAAAAGCAAAACCGACAATTTCTCAGGCACACCGGGTCAGAACAGTTATGCAGACAAAATTTTTCCTTGAAAACAAAGCTGTATGGCTTAATGAACAGGGACTTCTGGAAATAGATATGGACAAAATGGTTCCGACCGCACAAAAAATGCTTGCCCAAATAGTACGTGTACAGCTTTCAAAAGATTTTGCAACAGGCGAAAAATACGTGCTGGATAATTTTGTATGGACTGATGAAATGGAGCTTATTGCAGGCAGGTTAAAAGAAATAGACAAAGCTCTGAACGGTATTTTAAAAACACCGCTTGCCGACAAACTTGCCGAAGAAAATTAAACATAAAATTCTGTTAAATTAATAAATTTACCGCTGTTGGATTTCTAGCAGCGGTGATTTTATATTTTTTGTATCAAGCTCAAAATTTTTATTTATAATATAACGTATTAAACACTTATACAATATAAATATTCATAAATTATTGTATGTTA
>CALUSA010000119.1 GCA_944323275.1 Candidatus Gastranaerophilales bacterium | reverse complement strand
AAAGTGCTTGCAAAATTCATCAAAGAAAAGAAAAAAGCAGAAGTTATCTGCGGTGCTTTAGACGGTCAATTGCTTGACGCAAAACAGGTTGATGAACTTGCTAAAACACCTTCTAAAGAAGAACTTTACGCAAAAATGCTTGGCTGCGTAAACTCTCCTGCTACAGGCATCGTTGGTTCTATCAATGCTGTAATGAGCAGCCTTGTAAGAGCAATCGACGCTGTTGCAAAACAAAAATCAGCTTAAAAGCTGTAATTCTAAACTTTGTTCAAAAACTCCGGAAATACCGGACAATAATAATTACAACAATACACAAAATTATAAAAGGAGAAAATCATGAGTGTAGAATCTATTTTAGAATCAATTGAAAAATTAACATTATTAGAAGCTGCTGAATTAGTAAAAGCTATGGAAGAAAAATTCGGCGTTTCTGCTGCTGCTCCTGTAGCTGTAGCTGCTGCTCCGGCTGCTGCAGGTGCTGCTGAAGCAGGTGCTGAAGAAGCTTCTGAAGTTAACGTTGTATTAACTTCTGCAGGTGCTAACAAAATCGCTGTATTAAAAGAAGTTAGAGCTATCACAGGCTTAGGCTTAAAAGAAGCTAAAGACCTCGTAGACGCTGCTCCTAAAGCTATTAAAGAAGGCGTTAAAAAAGAAGATGCAGAAGCTATCAAAAAACAATTAGAAGCTGCTGGTGCTACTGTAGAACTCAAGTAGTTCCTATCAGGCTGTGTCCTGAACTTCTTAATACAAACTTTAAAAGAACCGTTGTTATTTTTAATAACGGTTCTTTTTATAACAAGAAATAATTACAATAAAAACATAACAACAAATGCGCCGAAAATTAATGCCGGACCGTAGGGAATAACAGTAAGAGCACTTCCGTTTTTTATAGAACCGAGAAGATGTCTGCAGCAATAAAAGCCAAGACTGGCTATTAAAAGCAAGGAAAACCACTGGAATATTAAAGAATCGAAAACATTTAAATATTCGCCGGTCAAAAATAGAATTACCGTAATAATAAAGAGCAGGACTCCGTAAAAAAGCTTAAATTCTTTGTTTTTAAACCATTTGTACATAAATACGGGTATAGATAAACCACCCCACACAAAAATGCTTAAAATGAGTATAACAATAGCATTTGCAATACCGAAAAAAGCCCCGAGTGCCCCCAGTATATATGCATCACCTTCGCCAAAGCACTCTTTTTTGGTAATAAATTTTGTAATTGCTCTAATAGCAGCAAGTACGCCAAAGCCGCCTATTAATCCAAGAATTGAATAAATAAAAGCTTGATAAATGATAATTTTATGACCGTAAAGCCAGAAAATCAGCTTAGTATTATTTATACCTGCAATATTAAACATATTATAAACAAGCCCCAGTCCCATTAAAATATAGGCATGTACATCCAGTATAACTTTTTCTTTTATATCCGTTACCGTCATTACAATACACAAAGAAGCCGCAGCAAGCAAAAAGAAAATATTCAGATTAATCGTTGCATACGAATATTTGTAATAAAGCAAAGCAAATATAATACCTGTTGCAAACTCCACTAACGGGTACTGCGGACTGATTTTTTCACCGCAATATCTGCATTTGCCTCTTAAAACAAGATAAGAAAACAAAGGGATGTTGTCATACCAGGCAAGTTTATGATTACAGCTGGTACAATGCGAGGGGGGAAGTACAATAGACTCTCCGCTCAATCCCCTAAGCACAACAACATTTAAAAAGCTTCCTACGCATAATCCTATAATTAAAGCATATAAAACCCAAAACCAGTCCATATTAAATTATCCGTTTACTGTAGTACTATCATTGTAAGCGTTTTGACGCTGCTGTATCAACTCGTAAAGATTGTTTAATGCTTTTTTAATTTTTCTTGAAACCTGCATTTGCGACATTCCTAAGCGAATCGAAATATCCTTCTGGCTTAAATCTTGAAAATATGTCATATCAATAATTTGTTTTAATTCGGGATCAATATATTGCAGACATTCTATAAGCATGAGCCTGTCTTCCTTCATGCTTTGCATTTCTTCATAGCTTATATCAGCAATTTTATCCCCCCAATTGGTAAAATCATCCTCTGATTGCAAATTAAGCTGGTCAAGGGAAATAATAGACGTTCTTCTGTCAGCATCAAAAGCCTGCTTTAACTCATTAACAGGCATTTCCATTTTTTCCGCAATCTCTGAATCCGTAGGTCGTTCACCTATCTGATCCAGTATTTCCGAAGAAATTTTATTAACACGGAAACACAACTCCTGTATTGCTCTGGGTGCTTTTATCATTGAGGCTTTGTCACGCAGATAGTGTCTTATTTCACCTGTAATAAGATATGTTGCATAGGATTTAAAATTATTACTTACGGCAGGGTCAAAAGATCTGACAGCTTTAAGCAAGCCGAGGCTGCCTATTTGAATAATATCCTCAACAGGGTCAGTGCTCCTGCGGGCAAGAGTACGGGCAATTCTTTTAACAAGAGGCATGCAAGCCATTGTTATTAAATTTTGAAGCTTGATTTTTTGTTCAGGATTATTAATTTTTAAATACTCTTTGAGCCATACATCAACTTGCTCAAAATCAACTATATCAAACAAGAAAACCTGCCTTATCTAATTCCTGATTTTATTATACCATTTTAATAAAAAATTTGCTAAAATAAACTCATGACTTTAACTGATATTGCAGAAATTAAAAACCAAATAATATTGTACGGGAAAAAACTCGGCGAAAAAAATATGTCACCCGCAACTTCAGGCAACATAAGCGTACGCTGCGGCGACAATGTTTTAATAACAGGCTCGGGAACCTGCCTGTCGGATTTAAGTCCGGAGGAAATAGTCCTTATTGATAAAGACGCAAATTTGATTGAGGGGGCAATAAAACCTTCGTCTGAAAAAAAATTGCACACAGCTATTTATGCAATAAGACCGGATATAAATGCGATTATACACTGCCATGCGCCATACACATCAGCATTTGCGGTATGCCGCCTTCCGCTTTCAAAACCGATTATCTCAGAAAATGTATTTTATTTTGGCGAAATACCTGTTGCCCCGTATGCACTGACAGGTACGGAAAAACTTGTTGAAAATACCGTGAAATTTTTTGCAAAACACACTGCAGTACTGCTGGCAAACCACGGTATTATCCTCGGTGCAAAAGATATTAAAAATGCATATTACCTTATGGAAACAGCGGAAACTTATGCACAGATTTACCTAAACTCAATGCTTTTAGGCGGTGCAAAAGAGCTGAATAAAAAAGAAATCGAAGAAATATATGCACTGCGTAACGCAGCCGGGAAATAGATATGCAAATTACCGGCGGATATTTAAAATCAAGAAAAATCGATTCACCAAAAGGTACGAATGTCCGTCCGACACTTTCACAAATACGTGAAAGCATTTTCAGCACACTGTATTCGATGATGGATTTTAACGAAAAAATTTTTCTTGACGCCTTTGCAGGCTCGGGCATTATGGGATATGAGGCAATTTCCAGAGGGTTTAAAAACGCAGTATTCATAGAAAAAGACAAAAAAACTTTTGCACTTCTTAAAGCTAATGCGCAAAAATTAAATATAAATGCAGAGTTTTATTCGGGTGATACAATAAAAGTTCTAAAAAATCTATCACAGCCTTTTGACGTCATCTATATTGATCCGCCGTATCAAAGCGGACTGTATGACACTGTTTTAAAAACAATAAAGGAAAATCATCTTTTAAATAAGAGCGGAATTCTCATAACCGAACAACAAAAAAATATTAAAATAAACACGGACGGTTTTAAAATATTAAAAGTCAAAAATTATGCTGACAAAATATTGACTTATCTTACATTAGACTGCCAATAAATTTTGTTTATATTTTGTAATATTTCAGCGTTAATTCAGCAAAATTACTCTTTTAGGAATTTTATCTGTTTATCGATAAAATTTGAAAGGAATCAAAATGCAGTTTGATATTGTGGAATCAGGTATAAGACTCCGTGCATATAAAACATTAAAAAAAATGACTTATGACAGTGTATCGCTTGAAAGTGCTCATAGAGCTATCAACAACGCTGTGGATGAAGTTTTAAATCTTAAAAGAGAGAGCGAAATAAAAATACTGCAAGATGAAAAAGAAAATCTTCTTTATTACAAGAAAAAATTTGCTGAAATGCAAAAATTGTGTTTAGAAATGCATGAAGAAAGCACCAAGGTAAAAACACATGTTACAGAGCTTGTACACGGGCTTGTAGAAAAATTGCAGAAAGCAACATCAATTAAAGAATATAAAAAAGAACTTCCCAACAAAAATACATTTGTTAGAAAAGCAAATAAAAATGCAGCAATTATGGAAAAAGAAATTACTCCCGACGGAAAAAATGTTTATGTAAAAGTAACAAACCTCGAGGGAGATTTCCGCAAAACAATTTACAATCCGACCAGCGGAAAACCTGCTCAAACCTTTACGAACACGAACGGCAAAACCGTAATTAACTATGATTCCGAGGGAAAATTTATTTCTTTTGACAAATAAATTTTGTACAAAAATAAACACATTAACAACAAATTTACAAAGAAGCCTGAACTCTGTTAAAAATTCTTTTAAAATAACAAAAAATATGCTACTATTATCTTAGCTTAATATATAAAGAATTAATAAATAAATATGAATTTATAAATAATTAATTTTTATACATAAATATTTAGCTCGAATGCACCATGAATAAAAGAAACGGCGCATTTGAGTATGTGTATATATAGAATAAGAGGTACAGGACAATCGACACAATGACTTTATTAACCGCACTCTTAATAATTGCCCTTCT
>CALUSA010000118.1 GCA_944323275.1 Candidatus Gastranaerophilales bacterium | reverse complement strand
CTTGTAGAAGTGGTACACGGAGTGCGAGTGGCGCCGAGTCTAGCATTTTACGGAAGTGACCCCATGTACTTGTTGCGAGTGCCTGGGTTATAAGATGGCGGTTGAACTTGTTTTATGCACTCGTTCAATAAGTTATCGGGGTCAGTTGACTATATGAAATTTATTTTATGTTCCGCTGCAAACCCGCAATGGCAGTAACCAGTTTGCCCCGTGTAAATATTTTGTCTATCCTATATCCTGCTTAAGCTCTTTTTCTCCGAGTATTTTAAGATGCCTGTCCTCGCCTTCTCCAAGGCTGACGGAAGAAAGATTGTGCTGGTCTACAAGGTCGTGCTGGAGCTTTCTTATATGCTGGCTCTGCGGAGAAAGTTCAACGGACTCGCCTGTTTCCATAACTTTTTGTATTGCTTCTTTTGCTTCATCAAGGGCTTCTTCTGTTTCGTCATGGAACACGATTCTGTTATCGTCCTTCAGCCCTAAGGCTTCTTTTAAAACCTTTTGCACCTGAGAGGTGGAATTTGAACGCACATAATAAACCGGCAGTCTGTATTCATTGGCAATGCTGAGAATTTTGTTGCCGCCTTTGGCAAAGTTTTTATGGGCTATTACTATATCCGCATCATCAATATTTTTTGTTAATTCCGCATTGAGGTTAAGACGTTCGATTGATTTGTCCATAATAGAACGGCTTACGGCATAGATGTATATTTTTTTGTATCCTTTAACTTCTTTTACATATTTTTCACGGGAAAAACTGAAGTTAAGCGAGTTGTTTGCCGAGGTAATTTTGTTATCAAGCTGATTGATTTTTTCCATGAGGTTAGGCTCCTGCGGCTGAGTCATATCGACTTTTCTGATAACCGGCTTAATCGGCCAGCCTCTTAAAATGCAATCCACTGCTTCTGCCGTGTCAGGGTAAACCGCCAGAGTGTTTCTGTCAATAATTTCTATAACAATATCAAAAGTCGGCTGTTTTTCTCTTTCGAGTACCGTCTTTTGCGAGGCACGGCGTTTTGCTTCATCATCACCGAGGGTAACTGACTGGATACCGCCAACAAGGTCTGATAACACAGGGTTTTTGATTAAATTTTCCAGAGAATTTCCGTGAGCCGTTGCAATAAGCATTACCCCTCTTTCTGCAATTGTTCTTGCAGCCTGAGCTTCGGCTTCCGTACCTATTTCATCAACCACAATTACCTCGGGCGTGTGGTTTTCAACGGCTTCTATCATGACATCTTTTTGGAACTCGGGCTGCGTAACCTGCATACGTCTGGCATGCCCGATTGCAGGGTGCGGAGTGTCGCCGTCGCCTGCTATTTCATTAGAGGTATCCACAACAACTACACGTTTGTGCAGTTCATCGGCAACGAGCCTTGAAATTTCTCTTAATTTTGTTGTTTTACCTACTCCGGGACGTCCTAAAAACAAAATACTTTTATTCTGTACGACAAAATCCTTTATGCAAGCTATTGTACCTGTAACAACTCTCCCTATTCTGCAGGTAAGACCTACGATTTTACCCTGTCTGTTTCTTATTGCACTTATTCTGTGCAGAGTGCCGGGGATTCCCGAGCGGTTGTCTTTTGTAAATTCCTGTACTCTGTCCGTGATGTATTTTATATCTTCATCAACAACATTTTCTTCGCCGAGATAATTTATTGTGCCGTCGGCATGCCGTATTTCGGGCTGTCTGCCTAAATCCAATACCAGTTCAATTACGTCATCTAATGTTTCATGGCTCAAACATTTTGTAATCTTTGGCGGTAGAATTTCAATTAACCTGTTCAGGTCACTGTGAAATTGTACTTTATTCATATATTTTTATGCCCTTTCAATCGGCTGATACCTGTTGTTTTGATTCTCCCTGTTTTGATTATGAATATAACTTACATGTATATTATAACATCTTTTTTAACACAGGGCATTATATAAACGTACTACTTCTGTAGTAAATTTACATATCTTTATAAAAACAAACGGAAAAAATTGATTCTTCCTAGTGATTTTACTGAAAAAATGATATTATTATAATTACCGTTAATTACGGTATAAGTTAAAGCAAAGTTAGTACAGAAAAAAACAGAAGGGACAAAAAACAAAAATGGCTAAAATTGATGAAATGTGCGTCAATGCTATACGTATTCTTTCGGCAGACGCAATCCAAAAAGCGAATTCAGGACATCCGGGTTTACCGTTAGGTGCAGCACCTGCTGCTTATACGCTTTTTAAAGGATATCTCAACTTTAGCTTTAACAACCCTTACTGGTATAACCGTGACAGATTTATTCTCTCGGCAGGTCATGGCTCTGCGCTTTTGTATTCGCTGCTGCATTTGTTTAAATGCGGGTTGTCGATTGAAGATATAAAAGATTTCAGACAGTTCGGCTCTAAAACACCGGGGCATCCGGAATACGGACATACTGCTTTTGTTGAAGCAACAACAGGTCCTTTAGGGGCAGGGCTGGGTATGGCTGTCGGAATGGCAATGGCTCAGGCTCATCTGGCTTCAATCTTCAACAAACCCGATTTTAATATAATCGACCATTATGTCTATGCGTTTTGCGGCGACGGGTGCCTGATGGAGGGTGTTTCGTCAGAGGCTTTTTCGCTTGCCGGCAACTTAAAACTGGATAAATTAATTGTAATTTATGACAGCAACAATATTACAATCGAGGGCGACACTGATATAACCTTCAGCGAAGACGTTGAAAAACGTATGCAGGCTTTCGGATTCCAAACAATAACCGTTGAAGACGGAAACGACACAGAAGCAATCGGCAAAGCAATCGAGCAGGCAAAAGCGGAAAAAACAAAACCCTCATTTATTACGATAAAAACGGTTATCGGCTACGGCTGCCCCGCAAAACAGGGCAAAGCTTCTTCTCATGGTGAACCTCTCGGTGTTGAAAATGTTGCGCAATTGAGAAAAAACCTCAACTGGGAATGCGACGAAGCTTTTGTTGTACCTAAAGAAGTGTATGACCATTGCGAACAAATTTCCGTTAAAAAAGCACAAAAAGAAGCACAGTGGAACGAACTGTTCGACCGGTATTGCCAAAAATATCCTGAAATGAAAGACCTCTGGGACAAATACCACAGCGAAATCGACGAACAGAAGCTTTTGAACGATGAGGCATTCTGGGATTGTTCGGACAAACCGGCAGCAACAAGAAGTACCTCGGGTGAAGTTATAAACAGGGTAAAAGACCTTATCCCGAACCTGATTGGCGGCAGTGCAGACCTTGGTCCGTCTAACAAAACTTATATCAAAGACGGCGGTGAGTTCGGCGCACAAAACTACGCAGGCAGAAACATTCATTACGGCGTAAGAGAACAGGCTATGTCCGCAATCGCCAACGGTATGGCTCTTTACGGCGGTGTTAAAAACTATGTAGCCACTTTCTTTGTGTTCAGTGACTACATGAAGCCGATGATGCGCCTGACATCTTTAATGGAACTGCCAGTTACATACGTATTTACGCACGACAGCATAGGCGTAGGCGAGGACGGACCTACCCATCAGCCTGTGGAACATCTTTCAATGCTCCGTGCAATACCAAATTTAACCGTATTTCGTCCAGCAGATGCCAAAGAAACAATTGCCGGCTGGTATGTCGCTTTGACAAGCAAAAAAACACCGGTTGCGCTTGTGTTAACAAGACAGAACGTGGAACAGTGCAAATATTCCTCTAAAGACGCAATAAAAGGCGGTTATATCATTGTGAAAGAAACAAAAGCCAAGCCGGACGGTATTATTATAGCAACAGGCTCCGAGGTTCAGCTTGCAATAAGCGCAAGAGAAGAACTTTTAAAACAAAATATTGATGTCCGTGTGGTAAGTATGCCCTCAATGGAACTGTTTGACGCTCAAAGCGACGAATACAAACAATCGGTATTGCCTGAGGAAATAAGAAAAAGAATAGTGGTCGAGGCAGCTACTGAGTTTGGCTGGGGGAAATATACCGGTCTTGACGGAAAAACAGTAACAATGGATACCTTCGGTGCTTCTGCACCCGCTAAAGTTCTGTTTGAAAAATTCGGCTTTAGTGTGGAAAATATTGTTAATACTATGAAATCAATATTATAAATTTATGTTACAGGGTGCGGGGAATAATCTTCGCACCTGCCGTAACATATTTTTACAACCCCGTATTTTGCGGCATTGAAGCTTTGTGCCGCAGATATTTTGCTTAACTATCCCCGAATCGTGACTTTTAATTTATTATCTAAGGCTCTCATACACTTGACAGTTTTTGCTTAGAGCCGCAATTGTTTTGACCTGAATGTAACGATTTTGTTAATTTATATTAATAAATGTTTCGCAAAATTTGTTAAAAATTGGTGTTTTTCTTGACGGGCATGTTTTAGCAAATAAGATTGTATAATGGTTAAATATGATTAAAACTTTATTGTAATTACAAATTCATATATACATTAGAGTCCGGGGAGCAATATGCGTACGGAGTCTATTCCCGAAAATTTAATAACAGTTTACAAAATTTAATGTAGTAAGCCACATTTAGCGAGGTAAATAAATGTCGACAAAACAACTAGCAACCAGAGTAACACCAATGGGTATCCCTAATACCAGATTGGATGATTTACCTGACTTAATTGAAGTTCAAAAGAATTCTTTTGAATGGTTCCTAAAAGAAGGCTTAAAGGAAGAATTACTTTCATTCTCTCCTATTAAAGACTATACAGGTCGTTTGGAATTGCATTTCCTTCCTAACTATACCTTCGACAATCCTAAATACACAATTGAAGAAGCACGTATCCACGATGCTACTTATGCTAAACAATTGCGTGTTATGGTCAGATTGGTTAACCGTGATACCGGTGAAATCAAAGAACAGGAAGTTTACATAGGCGATATTCCTACAATGACCGACAAAGGTAC
>CALUSA010000117.1 GCA_944323275.1 Candidatus Gastranaerophilales bacterium | reverse complement strand
GCCACATCGGCATTTTGTGATTTTAAAGTACAATCCTTTGTGGCGAAGCAGCTCCGCTGCAGTTCCGATAAGTCCGGCAAAAACAATACTCAATTGTTTTTGCTTGATTACTTAGTTCATCGGTTCCTGCCACATCGGCATTTTTATATCAAAGTACTTTCTCTTGAATTTTGCACAAATCAAGTATAACTATAATAAAATTAATTATTTTATACGTCAATAATTTTATTTCTTTTTTATTAAGACCAGCGATTTTTTTGCGTTAATTTTATACTGTTTTACAATTATTTCGGCATCGCCTAAAGGCAGCGAAGTCTTGTCTTTATGGATTTCTTTAAAAACAGCGAGGGTATATTTTCCGCAGGAAAATATATTTTTGCGTTTGTATCTGTCAAGCCACGAGCCGCAGTAATGATGGATTATATAATTTTCTTTGTTTTCTTCTTTTTTACAAAAATAATAATACGGATATATCGTGTAACCGTCTTTTAAAACAAGTGTTTTTTCTCCGTCAAAGGGCTGTTTTATATCAAATTTTTCTGTCAAATATTGTGCTATTCTTTTGGTAATTGGTGTCAGTGCAAAACCTTTTTTAGTCACAAAAGAATTGGTTTCATAATATTCAAGTAAATCTTTAATTATTGGTGATTCCGGAATTGCCCCCAATGTTGCTGAAAGAATATTGTATTCATTTTTATACAGCTCAAACCCGCTAAAAAATTCATTATCCAAAAATTTGTCTATATTTTGTGTAATTTCAGAGTCCGTATCAAGATAAATGCCGCCATAATTGTAAAGTGCATAAAGCCTTATATAGTCAGAAACAAACGCCCATTTTTTGCTTTCGTATGCCTGTTGTGAATATAGATTTTTTATTTTTTCAAATTTTTCATTATTCCATTCAACAAGTTCATAATCCGGACAGTATTTTTTCCAGCTTTCAATACATTTTAGAACTTCTTCGGGTTTTTCTTTATCGCCGACCCATACATAATGAATAATTTTGGGAATCATATTAAATTTTCCTGATGCAAACATTCAATCGCACAATTAAAGTGACAAATTAAATAGTTTTTTAAATCAAAAATCTATACGGATTATAGAATTAGTGACCCAAAATGTCAAATTTTAGTTTTAAAAGTGATATATGATTTGGTTTTTAGTTAAGTTAAAGATTGGCATAATAAACAAATGGATGTAAACAGAAATATTCTCCTTGGTAAAAAAATCAAGGAAATTAGGAAAATGCGAGGTTTGACACAGGATTATCTGGCAGAAAAAGTTGGTATCGATGCAAAACACTTAAGTCGTATAGAATGCGGCAAAAACTCACTTTCTCTGAATCTGTTATACAAAATTTGTACCGTTTTGAATATAGAACCGTGTTCATTGTTTGACAACAGTGCGTTAAAAAGTAAAACAGAACTTATTGCAGATATTAAAAATATCCTTAATGTGTCACCCGAAGATAAAGTCCGTAATTTCTATAGAATATTGATAAATATGTGATAAAACAGGGGATTTAATATGCCACAGAAAATAGCAATAGTGCTTTTAAATGACGCAATTTCTATTGTAGGCGGATCTATAACAGCTTTTTATAATATTATAAATATTCTTGCCAAAAACAATACCGTGTCGGCTTTTTATTACAGCAAAAATACAAACACACAAACCAAAGTTTTAGATAACAATACAACGCTGACAAACCTTTACAATCCTGAAAACAAAGATTTAAAGACTTGTTTTAAATCAGAAATAGAAAAGATTAAACCTGACATATTAATTTTCTTTTATCCGAGAGATGTAAAGAAACTAATGAATGCAGGAGATTTTAAAAATATCAAAAAAATATTGTTAAACCGCTCAAGACCGGATTTTTTTAATAACGATTATTCAAAAATTAAAGATATAATAAAAGATTTTGACGCATTGCAGGTATTTTTTGACTCCTATAAATCTCTGTGTGCACCTTTTTACAAAGGTAAAATCGTAACAATAGAAAACAGTATTGCACTCAGAAAAATCAAAGCTGATTTAACCAGAGAAAAGAAAAATATAATTTATCTTTCCCGTATTGATATGTGGAAAGGTGCGGATATACTTATCGAAGCTTTTAAGGAAGTTGCATTAAAATATCCTGATTGGAAAGTACAAATATACGGCAAAACCGAGCCTAAAAAGTTCGCCAAATTTTTAAATAACCTTGTTAAAAAATACAATCTTGAAAAAAACATATTTTTTATGGGCGTGACAAAAGATATAGAGTCAGCATTTTTATCTGCTGATTTTTGTGTGTTCCCAAGTTATTTTGAAGGTTTTCCCAATGGTCTTGTCGAAGCTCAATCTTACGGTTTGCCTTCTGTGGGGTTAAAAGGCTGTTCAGGCGTAAATGAGTTGATTATAGACGGGTATAACGGTTTGCTTGCAGAGGACAACCCGCAAGCCCTTGCCTGTGCAATCTGTTCGTTGATAGAAAACAAAGAAAAACGTCTTGCGATGGGGGCAAACACCCTGCAAAACAATACAAAATACAGTCAGGGAATTATTGAACAAAAATGGGAAAAATTAATTGAAGCAACTGCTAAAAACGACATAAACGAACAATCTTTGATGACAAATACTGCAGACTCAAAAATTCATATATATCCGATAGAAAAAATATGGGAAATGAAGTTTCAAAAAAATGTACTTTCTTTTAGGAAGCGTTTTTTTTCAATAAATTTTACACCCGAAAAAATAATTATTTGTGTTTTGGGGTTGATTGTCAAAATCAAAAAATAAAAAGATAGGAAAAATTATGGAAGAAAAACAGATTTCAGTAGGTATAGTAGGCTGCGGCTTTGTCGGCGGTGCATTAAAACGCTGGATTGAAGAACATAATCCAACTATAGACATAAAAATCTCCGACCCATACAAGGGGTATAATGATAATTTAACTGATTGTGATGTTATTTTTATAAGTATTCATATTCCTACGGAAAAAGACGGTACGCAGGATTTAACAGTGTTGACGGATATTATTAAAAATTTACCCGACAAACCGATATTTGTACGTACAACAATACTCCCCGGAACAAGTGATAAACTAAGCAAACTTTGCAATCGTTCCGTACACTTTATGCCGGAATTTTTAACGGAACGAACAGCATATCAGGATTTTTGTTCACAGCCTATGATATTCACATCTGATGTTGAATTATTGGAAAAAATTTTTATAAATAAAAAACATATTGTAATGTCTTCAACAGAAGCTGAAATAACAAAATATACTCACAATGTGTTCGGCGCATTAAAAGTCACTTATTTTAACGGAATTTATAAACTCTGTGAAAAATTTGAAGCAAACTACAGAAACATCCAGCAAGGAATACTTCTCAGCGGATATATTAATGCTCCGCATACACAGGTACCCGGACCTGACGGGCAATTCGGCTACGGCGGCAAATGTTTTCCCAAAGACGTAAATGCCCTTTGTAAAATGACGGAAGGAATGCCGATACATAAATTGCTGAAAGAATTAAGGTCGCTTAATATAGAATTCAGAGGAAAAGACGAATAATGAAAAAAATATTAGTCACGGGCACTGCCGGTTTTATAGGCTTTTTTGTCGCTAAACAGTTGTGTGAAAAAGGTCATACCGTTATCGGGATAGACAACGTTAATGATTATTATGATGTAAATCTCAAAGAAGCCAGACTGAAAAATTTGCATAAATTTGAAAATTTCATAGAAGAACGTATTGACATTGCAGATAAAGAGAAAATGTCAAAAGTTTTTGAACAATACAAACCGCAGCGTGTGTTGAATCTTGCTGCTCAGGCAGGAGTGCGTTACAGTTTTGAAAATCCTCATGCGTATACGCATTCTAATATTGAAGGCTTTTTAAATATATTAGAAGGCTGCAGACATAATGAAGTTGAGCATCTGGTGTTTGCCTCAACAGCATCGGTCTACGGTGCTAATACAAAAATGCCGTGGGATGAAACAGATGGCTGCAATCACCAGTTAAGCCTTTATGCGGCAACCAAAAAAACAAATGAAGTTATGGCTCATTCATATTCTTATTTGTTCGGTATAAAAACAACAGGTTTGAGATTTTTTAATGCATACGGTCCGTGGGGCAGACCGGATATGGCTTTATTTATATTTGTTAAAAATATTATTGAAGGTAAACCTATCAATGTTTTTAACAACGGAAATATGGTTCGGGATTTTACTTATGTAGAAGATATAGCAGAAGGTGTTATAAAAGTTTTGCTCGGTGAGCCGCCGCAAAAAGATAAAAATTGGCTGCAAAATGCAGCGGTTCCCGATCCTTCCCGAAGCGGCGTTGCTCCGTTTAAAATATATAATATCGGAAATTCAAAGCCCGTAGAATTAATGCGTTATATAAAAATAATGGAGCAGGAAACCGGCAAAAAAGCTATTATTAATTTTATGCCGATTCAACCCGGTGAGATAGTGAAATCAGAAGCAGACAATAATTCGTTATACGAAGATTATGATTTTAGACCCAAAACCAATGTAGAAGAAGGTGTAAAAAACTTTGTTAAATGGTATAGGGATTTTTATAATGTTTGATAAAAACTGTGCTATAATTATTAATACACAGTACTTTGAAATATGAATATTTTATATTGGAATTTTGAAAGCGTATATAAATGACTGGTTTGGCTTTCAGCCTAACACCACGGTTTGTTTTGTCGGGTAAGTCTCTTGGATTTATTTTACGCTTGGCACTGTCATTCGCTGCGCTATGCTTCTGCTCATTACGTGCCTCGCATTCCGGGACTTCGCCCGTCCGTAAATACGCTATGCCCAACCTGCGGATTTAGAATTTGACAGGCGCAGCGTAAGCCGGAGTGAAGTTGGCGGAAACGTTCAGTTTTCGACAACGTAACTTAATAATAGCGGCGTTACAAATTTAAAATTTGACAGCCGCCTAAAACAAAAATGCTTTCAAAATTTTTCTAACCAACGTGGGGACGTTTTGGATTTGACGGGGTGATCGTTTGTATCAAACTGCGGGTCCGAGCGCTGTTCTCGGTTATCAACGA
>CALUSA010000116.1 GCA_944323275.1 Candidatus Gastranaerophilales bacterium | reverse complement strand
TCCGTCGGCAGGAGCATGATATCCATGATATCCGGTGGCTGGTGTTGCCAATTGAATTACTTTACCTGACGGCATAGACAAATGAGCAATGTCTTGCACTTTGGCTATATGAAAAGCATCTGTCAAACGTAATGTATTTATACTGCCTGTTGTATTAAGAGTAATACCGGTATTCATTTTACCAACATGCACACAACTAATGGATTCCCAATTTGCTGTTGTAGAACCGCTTGTTAAATAATAACGATTTACATCATTTGCAAAATACATATAACCGGTCGCATTTTGTAAAGTTTCCGGACGCTGCTTTAGTGTTCCCGAGTTAACTTGAGCAGAGGTGTTAACCAGAATGGATATACTACCATCCTCTAACGCAAGAAAAACATCACACGGATTTTGCGGTATATCAAAATCCGAAAAAATCAGGTCAAAAGCTGCTGTATATTCAATATTATTAAACGTTCCGTCAATATTACGCCCGTTCGGGATTAAAACTTTAAGCCCTTTTCCTATCCAGATTAAATCACTCATAAATCCCATTGTTTGAAAAATACTTGATATACCGGTTATCTGACCGGAAGTTGTACGGGTAATAATCCCTAACCCCGTACTGTATCCCTGAGTCCAGTCTGTGCCGGCATTTGAAGTCATTTTAATAAAATTACTTGATGTGTCATACCACACGGCAGATGCCTGTAAATCTTCGGGCTGTAACTCTTGAGCATATATTTTATCTGTTGATTCACCGCAAAAAGCTCCGTTTGAGTCAACAAACAAATATAAATCTGAGGAATCAGTACCGAGCGTTGCTGCAGATATATCAGAGTTGTATTTTATATGATAAAACAGCTTCTCGTTATCCCAACTAATGTCAACAATTTCCCCTCCGTTTAAAGTATCGCCTATTTCCATTGTCGGAGCTGATGTACCGTAAGGTACAACAACAACCGAGCCTGAACGTAGTGTAAGGATATTGTTTTCAAACTCAAGTTTTATATTTTGAGGTGCTTCTAAAATACAGTCTGTTATTTGATTTTGTTTCAGCGCATTAGAAACATTTGAAATAGCAGAAATGCCTTCATTCTTAGCTGTTTCAACAGCGTCTAAACTTTCCTGTGCAGTATCTTCAAGCTCCTGAACAGAATCCGCCAAAAATTCTTCGGCATCTATTAATATTTGATTAGGGCTTGTAGATACCTCTCCGACTTTGTAATACAACAATTTATTTGCTGAGGCAGGCTGAACAGTAGAAGATTTCCCGTACACAGCTGATGAACGTGATGCGTCCATATATATATTTGAACGAATACCGCCGCCGGAATTGGTACCAAAAGTTGAGTTTGATGTACCGTAAAATGCACCGTTTGACCTATTTGCACCTGTATGGATATTTTCCCCGACTTCCCCCGTAATATTAGGGAGTCCTGCTTCGTTAAATTGATTCAATTTTGTATCATCGGTGGTTAATTGCATAAACCAGTTGTTACGTGGAAGATAAAACTGTTGGTTTGTTTTATCAAGAATATAAAAATCAGCAACACCTGTTTGGGAAAACAACTGGTCAATAACTTCTTTTTGAGAGATATCAGCAATATAATGTCCTGTTAACGACTGCACACAGCTTATTTCTCTATATGTAACCGGTACGCCTTCATCAAATTCTTCTATAATTTGATTAACAGCATCCGGATACACCATGGTGACAAGTCCGCCTTGAATTACCCAGCCGATAGCTTCTTCACCTATTAATTTACGGTCGGTTATTTTTATATCAAACAACCTGAAGCCATCGCCATTTTGAGAATTGTACTTTAGATGCATTAAACACTCGTTTAAAACATCCGTATTACACGGAGATATCCCTGATACTGTGGGATTATCCGTCCATGTGTAAGATTGATTATCCATTTTTCCTCCTTTTCTTTTGAATAATTTTGTTAATATCCTTTAGCCCTGAGGCTCAATTTGCAGGTGGTGAGTTCTCCCGAATTTGTGTAAGCCTTTAAAACCGCATAAGTATTCGTTTTTTCCGTTACAACAATATACGCATCGTTGTTATCATTAACGGTTGCAACTATTGACGGCGGTTTGATAAACGAATAATTTATTGTCAACCCGTTTTTATCCGTAATCTCCAATTCCAAATCCAAATCTTTATCAGGAACATCAACAGCTGCCTTTAACTTTGTAAGAACTGTTTGTACATTGTTATAACCCTTTAAGGTGACCCTGAATTTGCAATACCTGAATGTATATTTGCCTGTGTTAACAATTTTCCAGTCTGAAAAATTTTCACCATCGTCTGACAAAGCCCATTCAACAAGAACATTACTCTGCTCATCAGCGGAGGTATATTGAATATCAAACGATACAATACACTCTAAAACAGCACCTATATCATAAGTCTGACTTAGATAAACCCCTTCGCTTGCTGTAGACGCACCCCAAATACCGGTATTTTGATAATATCCGGAGTAAGAGTACCAGAAATCTTCGGTATTATGCCATTTTATGTCCTGCTCAACAAGCTTTATTGTATCTCGGTAAACCCTTAGATTTTCGTCAAGGATTCCTGCAATATTATCCAGAACATCTATTTTAACTATTTCGTTAACACTCGGTATCGAATCGACACTTATAACATCAAGTGTAGGATTTTTAGAATAATTGTAGCCGTTAAAAGCTTTTATCCAGAAGTTAAACACCCCGTTTGTCGGAATTTCCATACTGAAAGTGTTTTCCGTAATTTTGGATTGAATAACGGCAGAATTTTCCCACGATTCTCCCATTCTGATTTCATAAGTATCTGTTTTGTTCTGATTGTATTGCCATACAAAGTTAAACAGATTGTTAGACTGTACAACGTTAAAATTCTGTACATCATCAGGGTACTTTGCGGGGTCTGCAAGATTGCTGACAAGCACAAGCGGTTCTTTGCTGCCAAGCTCATCAGAATAGAGCCTTTCGTCATAAGTCCGCCAGTTAACGGTAAAAATACCCGCTCCGTCATCTTCAACGCTTGTAACTTTTACCTTATAGCTTTTTAACCCCATTAATATAGAATCAAACGCTATAACATCACCTACCTCAAGGTCGTAGCCTTTGTAATCAGTCTTAAAACTGCCAAAATAAGGCTGCAAGCGTTTTGCATTAACATAATACCACGCAAGCCTAGATGCCTGATTAAAACTCGTACAGCTTAAAATATCCACACTGTGTTCAATCGGAGTTCCGTCACGATATTCCGGTATCTCTGCTGTTGCTTCAACTTTTTGCCATTCGTGCTGTGGCGAAACAAACGTGCATTTTAAGATGTCGTAATGTTCTTCTTTGGGAATGGTTTCAAAAGTTTCAGAACCCGAGATTATGTCATTTTCCTTAAATACTTTGCCAAGAGGCTCAGGCTTGTCTATTTTAAACTGCAATTTTCCGTCTTTAACAAACAAATTCCCCCTGCAGGAACGGTATATTTCATCAAGCAAATTCCTTGCTGAGGTCTGGGCATCAAATATCATATTAAAGGTAAAACGTGTGGATTCCGTGTATTCTCCGGTTTCATTGCCGTTTTCATCAAGTTTCGGGGTTTGAACAATCTCATCACAATACGCTGCCGACTCAATAAAGCTGTCAAGGTCAAAAAGTTCCTTCACTATATTTTCGTCAATATTGCCGTACTCGTTTATGCCAAGCCCCAAGCCGTTGTAGCAGGTTAAAAAGTCAAACAGAACCCAGGCAGGGTTTTCAGAGTATTTGACCTCAAACTCATAAGGATTTTTGTAGACTCTTATTTTTCTGCCCTTGACTACTGCCGTCAGGTTGTAATTTGCATCAATTTTCTGGGTTCTTGGCACGGTAATTGCCAGATATGCAATATCTCTTAAAGAACCGACTTTTTCAGCCCTTTGATTCTGGTTGCTTCCACCGACTATCGGGTCAACATTTTGTGTAGAGGTTCCGTAATATCTGTTTACGGTTATGCCGGAAATTTCTTCTATCGGAATGTCATTGAGTTTAATTTCTGAATAGCTGGAGATTTCACCTTCCGAAAAGGCAACTATCCTTTTTATTGTCTTCTGGTAATTTTCATCCTGCCAGATACGGTTGCCGGCGACTTTCACTGTTCCATAAAGCAGGGGAACCGGCAGATTCTGATCTGTTTGGGTTTGCAGCCTGCCCTGATAAGAAGGTGACTGGCTGCCAAAGTCAGGCTTTCTGCTTGTTATCATTGATAAAGCCATACCGCCATAAATCAATGCTGAGCCGACCCAGCCTGCGATGGTCAAACCTGTTGCCAGAGCCCCTGCTACTGCAATCCCCATGGTAGTTAATGCACTTGTTAATGCTGTTGTAATCGCTGCTGCTGTAAAAATCATGTAATCACCCTATAAGATTGAAAATCTTTAAACATTTTCAATCTCCCTATTTGTAATGTGTGGTCTTTAAACACGTGGATAATTTTTCCATATTCAAAATAGACCGCCACATGCAGTTCATTTTTAAACCTTGTTGCAATAATATCCCCCGCTTCAAGTTCAGCGGGGGATATTTCTTTGCAATGTTGTTTAATTTTTTCAATCCCGTAATAATAATTTTGGTCATCATTTTTTGACCTCAACGTGTATCTTGGTTTGTCGGGATATAAAAACTGTACGGGATAAAAACAGCCCTGATATGTCCCGTCTTCATTGAACATTTGATAAGGTCTGCCTACCTGCTGCAAAAGCAGATTAATTTTGTCTTTCATAAAACCTCCGTAAAATTAAGCCCCTCTGACCATATTTCTTAAATTGCAGTTGTTGTATCTTATACCTTCAAAGGTAATACTGTTTAACAAATCTTTGTTTTCAAGAAGATATTTTCTTACGTCTTTTGAATCCCACGCCTTAATATTAAAGTTGTTAAACACTACAGGTGATGCGCTGCTCTGAGAGTTTGATGAATAATTTGTATTTTCTGACGGACTCAAGATTCTCTCACCGCCTTTTAACAATGCAAGCTGTTCTTCTGTTCCCGGTAGTGAATAGTTCGCTCCATCAGGAACAATACCCCCCGAGTGGTGTGTTGTAAACAAACTGCCCAAACCTTTCAGAACATTGCCCCCGGCACCTTTTAGCCAGCTTAAACCCGTTGATGCACCTTGAAGTGCAGCCATAGTGGTTTTCTGATTAAATACCATTCTCAGCATTGTGTCTGTGACCTGACTCAGCATATATTTAGAGATTTCTTCTCCCA
>CALUSA010000115.1 GCA_944323275.1 Candidatus Gastranaerophilales bacterium | reverse complement strand
ATACCTGTATAAATTTTTAGCTTCTTTAAAAATGTTTAAAGGATTAGAGCCGAAAGCAACATTGGATTTATTTAAAGTGTCCGGATTGAACTCCGATTGTTTATTGTACCGGTTCAATGAGCAGACAGAGCCTATCGGCAATGAGGAATACTTCGCCTTGCAGTTAGCGGTACTAATTTTACGGCTGCTGTCATTGTGTTGGCTTGATTTCAGCCGGCGGCTGTATCCTGAGGTTATCGGCGTTATTTGCATTTTTAGCTTTCTTCTTATTTAACAGTATGCTAAATAAAAAACCGTAAAAAATTTTTTTGCTATATTGGATTTTTTAATTATTTCGCAGCCGCAGTACGGATTTAAAAAGCCGACAAAAGTGCTGCTGTCTATCTTCTCCAGCCGAGCATTCTCAAACCCTCTTGTGTAGGGTGTGCTGTTGTGTAAATTGTAAAATCATTCTTCGGCTTGTTATATTGCAGCAAAAATTCCGTATTTTTAATATCTTCAACGCACGTATCATAACCGAATTCATCCCTGATGATTCCGGCAAAAAATTTCTGGTCTTCATTTAAAGACAGGTCGCTTTGATTTTTAACGATACGCATACTACCATTTTATACTTTTGTATGAGTTTTTTCATCTTTTGTTATATATTTGATATAAAATTGATACATTAATTAATATTTACGGCTTTTAAGCCCTTGAAGCGAAAATGCCACGTAAAACCCCAATACATCGGCAGTATGTCTTTACATTAGTCTTAAATCCTACTAAAATATTTATAGTCAGGATGTTTGAGGATTTTAAATGAAGTCGGCTTTTTTTCTTGCCAAAACAATGATTTCGTTATTAATTATTTTTATAGTGTGTTTTGCCTGTATGGTTTATATTACAGAAAACAAATACAAAACCTCAGCTAACACTCTGGCAGCACAAGACCCTTATACTCCTAAAATTAAACCGGTAAAAATAAAACCTGAAAAAATTCAAGCACCAGTGCTGCCTGTGCCTCAAAAAGTTCAACCTGAAAAAATCGAGGCACCTGTACTGCCAGTGCCTCAAGAAATTCAACCGGAAAAAATTCGACCGCAAAAGGTAACAACACCGCCTAAAATAAAACCTGAAAAAATACAACCGGCAAAACTGAATATTCCGCAGGGACCAACTGTTCCGCCAAAGCTTCGATGATTTTAAATAAATCTGACTTATCCCAAACACGTCAAAATCAAACAAAAAATAAAAATTTTATTATATGATAAATTTATAACAGTAAGGAAGTAAAAATGATTAAACCCTGGAATGAATACTTTTTAGAAATAGCAAAAACCTGCGCAACACGCTCAAACTGTTTCAGAGCAAAGGTTGGTGCGGTTATTGTAGGCGAGGATAAAAAAATCAAAGCAACAGGCTACAACGGCACACCGTCAAAGGTTATTTCCTGCTATGAACTGGGCAAATGCTACAGAATAGAAAACAATATCCCTTCCGGTACAAGATACGAAACCTGCCGCAGTATCCACGCCGAACAAAACGCTATTATACAAGCCGGTCAGGACAGATGCAAAGGTGCTACAATGTACATATACGGGCACAATTTTATCTGCATTCTGTGCAAAAGATTCATTGTGCAGGCAGGGATAAAAGACGTTTACCTGCAAAAAGACGAAAACTCTGAGGTTACTTATGTAACTGTTGAAGATATTAGACGTGAGCTTGATGAACAACGCCCCGTTTAAATAAAAAATTAAAGAGGAACCAAAATGGCGATAAAAAAAATTGTAAAATACGGCGATGCCGTTTTAAGAAGACAGTCAAAAGAAGTTACAAAAATTTCAAAAAAAATTCAGGCTCTTGTGCATGACCTGCTCGATACAATGTATGCCAAAAACGGCGTCGGGCTTGCTGCACCGCAGATAGGCGAAAACCTGCGTGTTTTTGTAATCGATGTTTCTACAGGCAACCAGCCGCTGCATCCGATTGTGTTTATCAATCCTAAAATTATTAAAAAAAGCGGTGCCTGCAGCAGCTACGAAGGCTGTTTGAGTTTTCCCGACGCTTATACGGATGTTAAGAGATACGCCAATGTTATGGTTAAGGCACTTGATATCCACGGAAAACCTTTTACAATAGAAGGCAAAGACGGCAGCCTGCTTGCAAGAGCAATACAACACGAGTTTGACCACCTTGACGGTATCTTGTTTATTGACCACTGCAGAAACCGTTTTGAAGCAGACAAAATTCTTACAGAAAAAGGGCTTGAGCCTGTTGAAGCTGACAAACTGCTCAGTGAGCCGGAGCTTGAAAAAGAACTCGAGTCCATACCCGCAAACCCGGGCGAAACGGTTCTTGCTAACGGTGAAAAAAAGCCGGAAAACGAATAAATAAAAGCGTCGGAGGGAGAATACGTGATAAATATTGTATATATGGCAACACCGGAAATTGCTGTTAACTGCCTGCAAAAATTATTAAATTTTAACGATATAAATATTCAGGCAGTAGTGACGCAGCCCGACAGACCCTGCGGCAGAGGCAATAAAATTACGCCCCCGCCGGTTAAGGAGTTTGCACTTGCTCACGGAATAGAAGTGTTGCAAACAGATTCGCTAAAAAACGATGAGGGGTTAAAACAAAAATTAAAAGCCCTTGCGCCTGATTTTTTTATCACGTTTGCCTTCGGTCAGCTTTTAACGCAGGAAATTCTTGATATTCCTAAAATATCGACCGTAAATCTTCACGCCTCGCTTTTGCCGGAATACAGAGGCGCAAACCCTATTCAGCGTGCAATTTATGACGGAAAAACAGAAACAGGTATTACGACAATGCTTACGGTGCTTGCTCTTGATGCAGGCGATATCTGCCTGCAGGAGAAAATTAAAATTACACCTGACATGACAGACGAACAGCTTATGCAAATTATAAGCGACAAAGCTCCGTTTATTATGTATCCTACCGTAAAACAGCTTTATAACAAAATTTTGACACCACAAAAACAGGAGGAAACCAAAGTTACCATCGCTAAAAAATTTAAAAAAGAAGATGCCTTGATGGACTGGTCTAAAACAGCGCAGCAGCTGCATAATCAGGTGCGTTCAATGACCACATGGCCTGTTGCGTGCACAACAATAGACTCTAAAAACGTTAAAGTTTTAAAAACGTCGGTTGTTGAAAATGAGTCAAAAAACGAAGATTACGGCGTTGTTGCACAGATAACAAAAGACGGTATAACAGTAAAAGCAAAACAGGGCACCCTGCTTATACAGGAGCTTAAACCCGAAGGCAAGGCAAAAATGGAAGCCTTTGCGTGGACGAACGGGGCAAAAATTAAAGCAGGCATGAAAGTTGGTGAATAAAATGTATTCAAGAGGTATAAGAGGCGCAATCACTATAGAAACGGACACTCCCGAACAAATCGAAAGGGCAACGGTTGAGCTTTATTCAAAAATTAAAGAGCTTAATAAAATACAATCTGAAGATATATCTCACATTGTTTTTACTTTAACAAAAGATTTAAAAAGCGCATATCCCGCAAAATTTTTAAGACAGCATTTTGATGTGCAGTACGTGCCTTTGATGTGTATGAACGAGCTTGAAATAGACGGCAGTCTTAAAAAATGTCTGAGAATGCTCGTTGTCGTAAATACCGAAAAAAGCCAGAAAGACATACAACATGTGTATCTCGGCGGTGCACAAAAACTGCGTCCTGATTTATGCGGCAATTAAGACTGTTACGGAATTACTGTATAAAAAATTATTTCAAACAATAATTTTATACTATAATTTATTTGTAATTGTACAGAAGGGATAATTAAATGAACAAACCAAACATAGCCGTTTTAGGCGCAACAGGTGTAGTAGGCAGAGAAATATTAAAAATTCTTGATGAGCAAAAGGTTTTGTATAACGAGATTAAGTTTCTTGCAAGCGCAAAAAGTGCAGGCAAAAAAATTACGTTTAAAGGAGAAGAACACACAATTATCGAAGCCACACCCGACGCTTTTGAGGGCGTAAATATTGTCCTTGCCTCGGCAGGTGCTTCTACGTCAAAAGCCCTTGCTCCCGAAGCAGTAAAACGTGGCTGTGTTTTTATTGACAACTCAAGCGCATACAGAATGGATAAGGATTGTCCGCTTGTTATAGTCGGGGTAAATGATGAGGATTTAAAAAATCACAAAGGCATTATCCCGAACCCGAATTGCTCAACCTCTCAGCTTATGCTGGTTTTAAAACCGCTGCATGATTACGCTAAAATAAAAAGACTTATAGTAAGCACTTATCAGGCAGTATCCGGTGCAGGGCTTGCCGCAATAAACGAACTTAAGGAAAACACAGTTGCCGCTAACGAAGGCAGGGATTTTGAAAACGTAAAATTCAAAAAGCCAATTGCATACAACGTTATTCCTCAAATAGACGTGTTCTGCGAAAACGGCTACACAAAAGAAGAAATGAAGGTTACTAACGAAACCAGAAAAATCCTTCATTTAAGCGAAAATGTTCCCATCTCCTGTACCGCAGTCAGGGTACCGGTGTTCCACGGACACTCCGAGGCTGTGACAATAGAATTTGAAAAAGAAATTTCAGCCCAAAAAGCAAAAGAACTTTTAGAAAACGCTTGGGGCGTTGAGGTTATGGATGACACAGAAAACTACGTCTATCCGACCCCTGTTGACGCAGCGGGAAAAGACCCCGTTTATGTCGGCAGAATCAGAAAAAACATTGCCTTTGACAATGCAATAGACCTCTGGTGCGTTGCCGACAACATCAGAATCGGTGCGGCTCTTAACACGGTAAGAATTGCACAAAAAGTAATAGAAATGAAATTGTATTAAATTGATAAAAAGTAATAAAAGACTTTGATTTTTTCAAAGTCTTTTTAAATTTAAAAAAAGTTGGAAGATGCTTATGAATACAACAGATGACAAATACAGTGTAAGCAGTTATGATTATGACCTGCCTAAAGAACTTATTGCTCAGGTTCCGTCACAAAAACGTGAAAACTGCAGGATGATGGTGATTGACAGAAAAACTTCTTCAATAGAGCACAAACATTTTTATGACATAACCGATTACTTTGACGAAAACGATGTGATTGTGCTAAACAACACAAAAGTTATGCCTGCAAGGCTTTTCGGACGCAAAGATACCGGCGCACATATTGAGGTTTTTCTGCTTAAACGCATAAGCGATAAAGTCTGGGAAGTGTTGATTAATCCGTCTAAAAGGGTTAAGGAAGAAACGCTTATCGATATTTCTCCCGACCTTTACGTCAAGATTTTGACAAGACAAAACGAGGGCAAATGGCTTGTGGAAATGCACTACGACGGTGATTTTTACGAAATTCTTGACAAAGTAGGCAACATTCCGCTGCCGCCTTATATTGAAAGAACCATGACGGACGAACAATTAAAAAATCTTGATTATGACAGGTATCAGACGGTTTATGCGCAAAAAGAAGGCTCGGTTGCCGCACCTACGGCGGGTTTGCACTTTACAAACGAAATTTTGGACAAACTTAAAAACAA
>CALUSA010000114.1 GCA_944323275.1 Candidatus Gastranaerophilales bacterium | reverse complement strand
GTAAATTTTCCTTCCTTCATTTAAAAATCTCTAACCGTATTCCATCAGGGCTTCGCCCCGAACCCCAGACGGCTAACATGTTAGCCGTAAAAATAAATAGAATTAGTAATTACAAAAAGGACATATAGAAATGAAAAAGATTTCCCCTAAAAACAATAAAAACAATTGGTCAGATTCTGAACACACACAATCATCGCAAACCTGCAACGTTGAATGCTTCAGAATGACACAAAACTGTCATCCCGACTTGTTTTGGAATCAGACCCTGCGGAAAACCTGGCATTTTCTACGACTCGGCTTTGCCTTGCCCGAAAAGTAGCCAAATAAGTTCAGTGTGACAATTTTAGTTTTTTTTAGTGTAAACTGCGATATAAATCCATAATAACTTATCTGGAAATTGCAATTTGTCTGTTATATAATTTTTGTTGCTGAACAGCATATTATCAAGGAAAGGGAAAGTAATGGGTATTACTAATACAGCGAACAAAAAAGGTCGTATTACGACAGGTATGCGTCCTACCGGTGAACTGCATCTGGGACATTATCTCGGCGTGTTGAAAAATATGGTAAAGCTTCAAGACGAGTATGAATGTTTCTTTTTTGTTGCTGATTGGCACGCTCTTACTACAAAATTTGACTGTACGGAAAACCTTGTAAAAGATACCCGTAATATAGTGTTGGATTGGCTTGCCGCAGGCATTGACCCTGAAAAAGCAAATATCTATATACAGTCACACTTGCCTCAGACAGCGGAATTACATATTTATTTGAGTATGATTACGCCTCAAAACTGGGTAGAACGTGACCCTACCTTAAAGGATTTAACAAAAATGCTTCGCACAGGTGATGACGATTCTAAACCAAGTGTTTCTTACGGATTTTTAGGTTATCCTGTGTTGATGTCAGCTGATATTTTATCTTTTAATGTTGATTATGTGCCGGTTGGTATAGATCAGGTTGCACATATTGAAATTACAAGAGATATTGCAAGAAGATTTAATAATATTTATAAAACAGAACTTTTTAAAGAGGCAAAACCATTGTTGACCAATGTTCCTATGTTAAAAGGTGTTGACGGTCAAAAAATGGGGAAATCTTTCCATAACGACATAAAAATTTGTGATGACGAAGAAACTACTACAAAACAAATAATGAAAGCAATTACTGACAGAAGCCGTGCCAGACGTGATGACCCCGGACATCCCGATAAATGTGAAGTTGCTTTTGAATACTGGAAGGCTTTTGCTTCTGAAGAAAAAATTAAACAGGTGCAGCAAGAGTGCATAGCAGGTAAACGTGGCTGTGTTGACTGCAAACGTGAGCTTGCTGCAATGATTAATGAACAGCTTAAACCAATCAGAGAAAAAAGAAAATACTACGAACAACATCCTGAAATTGTTGATGAAATTATCAAAAAAGGTGATGAACAAGCACGTATTGCTGCTGACGAGGTAATAAAACAGGTAAGAAAAGCTGTCGGCATGTTCAAATAATAAAACGGGACTCCTTAAGTGACAATTGAAAATAAAAATATTTTAATAGGGATAACAGGCGGAATTGCTGCATATAAAATATGCGAGCTTATTAGACTGTTTAAAAAAAATAATGCAAATGTTAAAACGGTTGTCACACAAAATGCATTGGAGTTTGTTACGCCTTTGACGCTGCAAACCCTTTCTCAAGAAACGGTTTATATGCATCAGTTTATAACAGAAGACCGAAAACCTGAACATATTGCACTTTGTGATTGGGCAGATGTTTTTGTTATTGCTCCTGCAAGTGCAAATACAATCGGTAAAGTTGCAAACGGTATTTGTGATAATCTGCTTACTTCTTTGGCTTGTGCTTGTCAAAAGCCGATGATATTTGTCCCTGCAATGAATACAGGTATGTGGAATAATAGAGCGGTGCAGAGTAATATTGAAAAGTTAAAAGACTGCGGGGCTGTTTTTGTTGAGCCAGAAGAAGGTTTTCTCGCCTGTGGAACAGATGGTAAAGGCAGACTGGCTGAAATAAATAAAATTTATGAAACAGTTTGTGATTGTTTGGTGCAAAACCGGTTTTTAAAAGGGAAAAAAATAGTTATAACAGCCGGCGGAACAAAAGAAAATTTTGATCCCGTAAGATATATAGGTAATTACAGTTCGGGTAAAATGGGTACTGCGCTTGCCGACAGAGCTTATGAAGCCGGTGCGGAAGTTTGTCTTATAAAAACATTTCCGCTGCAGCGGAATTACAAAACAATTGATGTAAAAAGTGCGCAGCAGATGTTTGAGGCTGTAAAACAGGAATTTGAAACAGCTGATGTGCTCATTATGGCTGCTGCAGTGGCTGATTACAGACCCGAAAAAGAAGCGGATTTGAAATTCAAAAAAGATTCTACGGAAGAATTAGTATTAAAACTTGTAAAAAATCCTGATATTCTTTCAGAAATGTGTAAAATAAAAAAAGAAGGACAAACTGTTATTGGTTTTTGTGCGGAAAGTAATAATCTAATTGAGTTTGCAAAACAAAAAATTCAAAAGAAAAATTGTGATTATTTGATTGCAAACGATATTTCAAGAAAAGATACGGGTTTTTCAAGTGATTATAATGAAGTATTTATTATTGATAAACAATTAAATATTACAAAACTTGATAAAGACACAAAAAATAATATAGCAAAAGGAATACTGGAGCAGTTATGGCAAAAACAGCCGATATAATTAAAATACTGGAAGACTTTGCACCGCCGGAGATGGCGGAAAATTGGGATAATTCCGGATGGCAGGTTTTTTTAGGCAACGACAATACGACAAAAGTCCTTGTTTGTCTTACTGTTACAAATGATGTTATAAATCAGGCGGTTGAATTAGGATGTAATTTAATTGTTTCTCATCATCCGGTTATTTTTAAACCGTTGAAAGTGCTTAAGGATATAAAACTAATAAAAGCTGTCCAAAGAGGGATACAAATTTATTCGCTGCATACAAACTGCGACAAAACGAATAACGGTACAAGCGATATACTTGCACAAAAACTTAATCTAAAAAAAGTTGCAGTGATGAATGATTTTGTCAGAGCGGGTTATGCACCGTATGATATGTCAATGGAAGAATTTATCTCTTATGTAAAACTTGCATGTAATGTAACAAAAATAAAATTTGTTAATAACGGCAATAAATCAAGGGTTAAAACGGTTGCAGTCTGTGCAGGTGCCGGTGCCGAGTTTATTGATGAGGTAGACAAGTACAATCTTGATGCGTATGTTACCGCAGACATAAAATATCATGATGCTGTAGATTCAAGACGTTCTGCTATTTTGGATATAGGACATTATGATTCTGAAAAATCGTTTGTTGAAGAAATAAAAAATTTACTTGAATCAGATAAACATACTGATATAGATGTTGTACTGGCAAAAGAAAAACAAGCATGGGAATATGTCTAAGATAAAATATTTTATAATATTTATCATTTTGGTTAATGTGTTTGCAAATGTCGCAAATGCGTATGAAACCGCTCTTATTACATACCCTGACTACAATAAAAATTGGAAACAAATTTATCGGGCCAAACAATATGATGAAGTTCTTTCACAATGGATTCCATCATACGAAGATGAAAAAAAGTGGACGGAATCAGTGGTTTTTCACTCTTATAAATGGGCAAAAGGTAACTCCAGCTATAGATTTTTATCTAATCTTCTGGCGAATGTTTATAACAGAAATCAAACAATGAAAAGTCAAATACTTAAAGACAGAGGAGAAGATTCAATAGCAATTTGGTGTGCAGAAAAAAATCAGAACATGGAAGCACAATGTGAAATTTTAAGAGTTACAGCTTCTTATGAGGGGCTTGTTTCCATCCATTATATAAACAAAAATCCTAAGGCTTTTAAAGAATATCAGATGGATAACTGGCTGCCGATTATACGTAATGTAAGAATTTATTACAGCTATTTTCGATGGGATAGAGTTAACGGTAAAGAAACTTCAATTCAACTGCAGTAAAACAATATTCGTAAATTGTTAATAATATTTTTACGTTTTTATTTATAATGGCAAAAATTTTTTTTACGGTTGTTTACTAAATAGAATCTTTTAATTATGATAAAAATTCTTCATATTTGATTTTATGGATAAAAGTCGTCATAAAGTGTTTCTATTTAAAAAGGAAGTAAAAATTGTCAGAATTCAGTACAACATATTCTGTGATAATGCCAAAGGTAAAACTCACGCCTATTAAACAAAAAACGAAAAAGGAAGAAATAAAAGAGATTATTCAAAACCCTGATGATCCGCTGGCAAAATTTCCTTTACGTGCATTTGCTTATTCAAATGAAGTTGGTGCGGCTGTTTCTGCTATGCCTGTCTGGGGTAAAACCGCAGAGCTTTTATTGTGGATACCTGCTCTTATGTATCTTGGAGCCGATATTTATGATAAATACAGACGTGGTAAAGAAGGAAATTATACAAAAGCCTCTGCAGCCGCTGCCGTGCAGCAGGCTATATTTCAGGCACTTGCCAGTGTAATTTTGCCTACGGCTGCGGTTAAATGCGGACAAAAAATTGCAGGTTATACAGCAAAATTTGACGGAACAAATCTTAGTGCCGCAGTTAAAGAAGAAACTTATAACAGACTTTTGGATGAATTTGACAATAAAAATTTCGCTAAAGGCACGGTAGTAGATCCTGACGGGTCTGTAAAAACAGGCTTTGACAGAGTAAAAGAACGTATTATTGATGAAAAATTAAAACCCGCTCTTGAGTCTACCCGTAAAGACCTTAAAACAGAAAGCATGTTTGCCAAAATTGTAAGATTTTTCGGTCATACGAAAAGACCTGTTGCCTCGGCTAATGCTGACGAAGCCAAGGTGTTGGAGTTTTTTGAAAAACAGGCTAAAAATATTTTTGACAAACAAACAATATTGGAAAATTCTACAAGAGCCCAAATTGCATCAGAACATCCTGAGCTTTTGCATTTATATGACAGTGCTACAAAAAATTCCGAAAAAAGAGCTACGCTTTTAATTGAAAAATCTCCGGATTATCTTGTTAAAAAGATTTTAAATTCGGAATCAAAAGAGCAAAAATCATTAATTCAAGCAATTACCCAGAAATATGACTCCATTGAAAAAAGACGAATACTTGTAAAAGATAAAATAGATTCTGCAAAAGTTATAAAAGAACTGCTTGAAAATCCTCAGCACAAAGCTGCCATAGAAAAACTTGCGAATCAAACTGAAATTGCCCGCAGTGCATTAAGAAGCTATATTAAAGGCAAAGGTTTAAAACTCGGCTTATTACAAACAGCAGGCGGTTTTATTGCACTGGCTCTGCTGGCTGTTCCTATAGACAATTTTGTACATAAATATATTATTAAAAAGTTTGTGGAACCCGGTTTGGAAACGGTGGAATCCTTAAAAAACAAATCGAATATTCCGGTTGACGGACGTAAAATAGGAATATAGGACGCCCTTGTTCACATGGGGCATTCCTTCACTTCGTTCAGTCAGCCCCGCTCAAAATCCGCCTCTTGGATTATTGGCGTTC
>CALUSA010000113.1 GCA_944323275.1 Candidatus Gastranaerophilales bacterium | reverse complement strand
TCGTCCAGTGTCAAAATGCCGGCAAAACTCAACGTTTTGACCGGCATTTTTCACATCCGTATGCTTTTTTGTTTTCGCCAACTCCGACGGAGTATGGCTCAAACTTCAAAAGTTCGGCGGCAACGACTCTGCCGAACAAAACAATCCAGTGAATTGTTTTGTGAGAGGTTGAACCGCAAATTTACGCAAGTAAATTTGTCGTGAAAATCCCCAATCACATTAATTTATCTTATTATTATTCGGCGGCAACGGGATTTGAACCCGTGTCAACAGAATGAGAATCTGCTATCCTGACCCCTAGACGATGCCGCTACAGGGACAATAAATTTTTTACAACACAAGTATAGCACTAAAAATTTTTATGCAAGATAGTCATTTATAATTGTATCTTTTTTTAGGGGTTTTAAGTTTGCGCAAGCTTCTTCGTACCGTTTTGGCAAATCTTCAAGAAAAACAGAGCTGTCTGATTTGCCCATTTTCATAACCCCGTCTTCTTTGCGGTAAACTCTCATTGCAAGGCTCGGCATTTCTACACGATAATTCGGATCAACAACATAAATGGAAACTTTGTCGTCTTTGCCGTCGTTTTCGAGTCTTTTAATTTCTTTGTTGACAAGTTCTAAATCTTGTTCGCTGCAGCAATCAATGACCGAAACACCGTTGTTAACGGGAAGTATAACTTTAGAGCCGAACGATACGTTACTTACCATATAATCTCCTTTGGTTGCATTTATTATATTTTAAAGCTTCTCATAAAAATTTTTGCTATTTTTTTAAGAATTGTAAACCCGCTTGTTTCTTAAGGCAAAATATATATTTTACGGGTGTTATGTTAATCAGAAAATTGGTGTCAATTATGAAGATAACAAATTATCAATCAGTATCTGTAAAAAATTTTAATAAACCGCTCGAAAACCATAGAAAAGACAATGCAGGAATGCAAAGAACTGCCGCTTTGCCTTCTTTTTCGCAGAGAGCCGACAATTGGATGCATGTTGATAAGCAAAAGTTTGAAAAATATAAACAGGCTCAAAAATATGTTGACGGATGTGATAATAGATACATGTTATTATCCTCTTATGACTCGGATAAACTTGAAGGGATTCAGTACGGGATAAAAGTTTTTGAAGGATTAAATATAAGACAGGTTATATTGCTGGTTGACAGCTTGCATGCTATTTGTACATCACGTACTTGTTCAAACGGATGTGTCCATTGTTATGCGGAAGCAAAACCTTTCCATGTAAAAAAAGATGATACCGGTACAATTACAAAAATGTGCTGGGAAGATTTTTGTGATTTGACGGATGGAATCCGCAAGTTTGCCAACCGTATGCATAAAACTGCAAACGAGCTGCCTTATTTTAAGAGCAAGACTATTGCGCCTTTTATTGATGCCGATTCAATGGAAATTGTTCTTAATGACCAAAAAGGCAGAGAGTATGATATGATTGATATTTCTAAAAAAATTGCACGTGACTTGAAATATCATATCATGTTTGATACCTCGGGCTGGACTCCGAAAAATAAAAAAACACAGGAACGTGCACAAAGATATGTTGATTATTTTAAACAGCAATATGATAACGGTAATAAGGATGTTGTTGTACATATTTCGTTAAACCCTTTTCACAAGCTTAATTCCAAGTATGTAGAATATATAAACTCTGAACCGAAAAGAGCAAAAAAATTCAGAGAGCTTTATACGGACAGAATGGCTAATGTTTTTTATACATTTTTGCCTTTAGACGGTGTAAAGGTTTTGAACAGAGCCTTGAGCGAACACTCATCGGGCAATGAGTTGTATAAGTATGAGGCTCATGTGAAATTGATTAAAGAGATTAGAGATAAACTTGAAGAAAAGTACAAAGCCGATGCGTCTTGTACACCGGAGTCTGCTAAAAAATATCTGGAAACTTTTGACAGGATTACAAAGGATATTTATACCGAAGACCTAGGGGCGACAGGACGTTTGGAAAATCTTTTGAGTAAAGATGATGCCGATTTAAAAGAAGCTTTGAAACTCCACAAATTGAACCATCAACATCCTGAATCGATTTTGACAAACAAAAGAGGTTTTGTCGGCAGTGTTTTTGTTGATGCAAACGGCAGAGTCTATGCAACTGATGAGTATAACACCATTGCAACAGATATTCAGTTGAATTTCAGAAATAAAAATAAAAAAACACCGCCTATTTTCGGGCTTATCGAAGGGCAGGTAAGCAGTGATGCTTTATTTAAGAATTTAAAAGACAATTTTATAATCTAACAGAATTTGCCAATAATTGTTTACCGGCTGCACTCGTTGCGCTATAATTAATGGAATGAAAGGACAAATTTTTAAAATACATTCGGATTTTTATTATGTAAACACTCAAGATGGTGAATATGAGTGCAAAATTCGTGATGTTTTAAAAAAAAGGAAAGATTCTATTGTCACAGGCGATTTTGTTGAGCTTGAGCAAATAAATGCAAACTCTAAACAGGCGTTTGTTTCAAAAGTTTTGCCACGTGAATGTTTTATTCCCCGTCCTAAGGTTGCTAATATCAATCAGGTTATTATTGTTTGTGCAATAAAAGAACCAGATATCGATTTTGAACAGCTGAACAGATACCTGTGTTTTTGTGAATATTATGACTTGCTTCCCGTGCTTTGTTTTAACAAAAATGATCTTGAGGGTGAAGAAGAAATTATTTCTAAAATAAAAAAAATATACGAACCATTGGGATATACTCTGCTTTTTACTTCAGCACTTGAAGGTAACGGAATAAAAGAATTTAAAAAACATTTGGAAAATAAAATTACTGTTTTGTGCGGTGCTTCCGGTGTGGGAAAATCTTCTTTGATAAATGCAGTATGTCCTGACTTAAACTTGAAAACAAAACAGGTATCCCAAAAATTGGAGAGAGGTACACATACAACAAGACATTGCGAAATTATTTCCGTGGATAAAGAGTCAAAAATAGTGGATACTCCGGGGTTCAGCCAGTTGAAGTTTGATTTTTTAATGCCTGCTGATGTCGGGCTGCTGTTTAGAGAAATTATGCAAATACAGAAAAAATTCGGTGCCTGCAAATTTTCAGACTGCCTTCATGAACATGAAACAGGCTGCCAAATACTGGAGCATAAACAATTATTGGACGAAACCAGATACCTGAGTTATCTGCAATTTGTAAAAGAGGCAAAAGAATATAAAAAACAGGTGACTTACAGCGGTAAAAAAACAGAGGCACATTCTAAAGTTGTGCATAATAAAGAAATTACAAAAATCAGCAGCAAAAAACGCCGTACCTCAAGGCGCAGTGCAAATCAGAATATAGATAAGGAAATTCATGAATAGGCAAAAACAATTCTCCTGATTTAGCCATTGTTATATAGTTTTGTAAATATTACCCTAAAGAATTAGTTCTTCGGGGTTATATTTTATAAATAATTGTGATATAACTATATTAAATACAGACTCAAGGGGGTCGATTTTATATACAGAAAAACACAAAGCGTCACAGCGCAAAACAAAACGAAAAAGGAGAGATATTTATGACAGTTGGTCAATTCGTGTTCATGTTACACTCCCACCTTCCGTATTACAGAAAAGCAGGCATGTGGCCGTTCGGTGAAGAAAATCTTTACGAATGTATGGCAGAAACTTATGTCCCTTTACTTAATGCGATTTCGGAATTATACGATGACGAGGGGATTAAAGCTAAATTAACAGTTGGTATTACGCCGATTCTTGCAGAACAATTAAACGATGAACACCTTCAAAACGGTTTTATCGAATATTTGGATACACGTATAAAAGCAGTTTCTAAGGATTTGGAAAGATATCCCGATCCTGAGGTTGCACACTCCCAGCATTTAAAATATCTTGCAAAGTACTACTTTGATTGGTTTAACCACATCAAAGACAGTTTTGTAAATAAATATCATAAAGATTTAATCAGTGCGTTTAAAAAATATCAGGATTTAGGCTGTATAGAAATCACTACTTCCGGTGCAACTCACGGTTTTTCACCGCTTTTGGCTACGGACACAAACTTGAACGCACAGTTTAAAGTAGGTTCTGATACGACAAAAAGACTTTTCGGCAAGAAAGCAAAAGGCTGCTGGCTGCCGGAATGTGCATACAGACAGGGCTATGAATATACAGGCAAAGACGGTCAGAAAAAATGGCGTCCTGCTATAGAAGTAACTCTGCAGAATAATGATATCGAATACTTCTTTACGGAATCACATGTTATTGAAGGCGGAAATTCTATCGGCAACAGACGTGTAATCGGTGTTTACGGTAATATCGAGTATATTCCTCTGCCGGAGAGAGAACCTACCGGATATGATACATATTCTGCTTATTGGCTGCCTGATGCACAGGTTGCGGTTATGGGCAGAAACGACCGTGCAGGTTTTCAGGTTTGGTCAGCTGCTGACGGATACCCCGGTGACGGCTGCTACAGAGAATTCCACAAAAAAGATGATAAATCAGGTGCTCACTATTGGAGAATTACTTCTTCAACAACAGATTTGGGTGACAAAATGCTTTATGACCCAGTGCTTGCTATGTCACAGGTTAACCTGAACTCTGACCACTACACAACTTTGATTTATCATTTGTTGAATGATTACAAACTTTCTCATAATAAAGAAGGTCTTGTAATGGTATCATTTGATACAGAGTTGTTCGGACACTGGTGGTTTGAAGGTGTTGAATTTATTAAACAGGTAATCAGAAAATTCAACAACTACCTTCCGCAGGTTGAAAGAATGACGGCAGGTGAATACCTTAAGGCTCATCCGCCGACCGAAGCTATTCAGATTCCGGAATCTTCCTGGGGGCAGGGCGGACACTTCTATGTATGGCAAAACCACCTTACTGAATGGATGTGGCCTATTATCCACGGTTGTGAAAAACGTATTATTGATATTGTTTCTAAATATGAAAAACAGCCGGAAGACAAACTGTTGTTGAGAGCTTTGAACCAGCTCGCAAGAGAAAATCTGTTGCTGCAAAGTTCAGACTGGCCGTTCCTTATCACAACATGGCAGGCAAAGGATTATGCAACGGATAGATTCAGAGAGCATGTTGAAAGATTTGAAACTATTGCGGATATGATTGATTCCGGCAATATTGATGATAATAAACTCAAAGAAATTGAGTCTATCGACAACTGTTTCCCTGTAATTGATTACAGAGTTTATCTGCCGATTGAAGAAGGCAAGATTCCGCAGCAGGAAGAAAAGCTCAAACCGTTGTATGAATAGAATATAATACTTAAAAAAGTACCGGATATTGTGTCCGGTACTTTTTTGTATAAAGAAATAAGTAATATTTCCCAAAAATTATAAAGCCATTGCTTTTATAATGTCAGTAAGTTCAGAGGTAGTCTTTTTAACTTCACAGCCGGAGTATTTTATTGCTGAATCAGGATCTTTAAGTCCGTTGCCGGTTAAAATACAAACCATTTTTTTGTTTGATTCAATTAAACCGAGCTTTAATGCTTTTATAACGCCAGCGACCGAGGCTGCACTGGCAGGTTCGGCAAGTATTCCTTCCGTTGATGCAAGAAGTTTGTATGCGGTAATAATTTCTTCATCAGTTACAAAATTGATGATACCGCCTGACTTGTCACGTGCATT
>CALUSA010000112.1 GCA_944323275.1 Candidatus Gastranaerophilales bacterium | reverse complement strand
AAATGAATAAAAACTTCCGGATTATTCAATTCGGAAGTTTTTTTATATAAAACCCTCAAACGGATTTGCTGCAGCAGTCGACTTTGGTATTTTACCAAGTTCTTCCTGCAGGCTTTTTATAAAATCCTCAAGCTCCTTTTGCGGGAGCTCATCGGCTAAACTGCTTATGAGTTCATCATCTCTGGTTTTTTTATTTGCCGCATTTATTTTTTCAAGTTTGGGTAAAATTTTTCTGAGCTTTTGATTTATTTTGACAATTTCCGGTGTTTCATCTGCAAATTTTACAAAAGTGTATCCGTAAGGCAAACCTAAATCACGGGAATGTCCTACAGTCGTGATAGAGTTTATTGTGTCTTCAAGGTCTTTTTTTAAGGAATCATCAAACTTGGCATAAACACAATCCGGTGAGTGCAGCTCTTTAAGCAATGCTTTTTTAAACTTTTCAGGAGTTGGTCTTAAGGAAACAGCCAGGTTTGTATCCCTTTCAAGTTTGTATATCATAGAGTTTTTCTTTGGAAATCCAAATAGCAACCCTATTAAATCGCAACCTCTCTTTTCATCTTTTAACGGGCTGTTTTCTCCGGTTAAAATTTTATAGATATTTTCATCAGGGGTGTTTTTAGGCAGGTTGAGCCTTTGAGTATAAAAACTTCTATTTTGTGATATATGCTCTAAAGTCGCCTTTTTATTAAAAATAAAGGTGTTTTCATACTCCCCGAGGGTACGTAACAGAGTGTCAAAATTTTGGGATTTGACTTTTAACAGAATATCAGAACTTGTTGTTACCATTGCGGGACGTGCACCAAGTGACATAAAGACAAAAGCGGGTACATCATGAAATTTATTTAATTGTTGCACTAAAATTTCACGTTCATTTTCGTTCAGATGTGAAACAGAAGGCAAATTTTTAAACCTGAACCCTTTTATATCCCATAGAATAGAATCTAATTGTTCCTGCTCTTTTGGGCAGTAATTTTTTTAACAAACCATTATGAATTTTAAAAACAATGGGCATCTGTTCTTGAGCTTGGGTGCCGGCATATCTTAATGTTTCCTGTTGTATCGGAGTAGTTATTTTCTTTGTAGAAAGTATGCTTTCTGCCGGTTTTCTGACATAAGCAACCAGTTTGGGAATGTTTCGGATAAAAACAGACATTATTAATGTAACCTTTTTAACCTGCCTATAGCTATATAAAGTATTTCTTTGTAAGAAAATTGACCGAATCATATAAATAACTAACAAATTATTTTATTTTCAGGTTTATGACTAAATAAAAGAAAGCACTGTTTATGAAAATATCTCCAATATCCGTTTTACGTACAAATTCCAACCCTCAAAACAAAGTTATACAAAAGCCTGAAAGGCAAAATTCTTTACAGGTGAAAAATACAATTGCTGCTGTTTATCCTAAAAATTATTACCTGTCATTTAGGGGAGAAGAAAAGAGTGATGCAATAAAAAAATTAGAAAACCTTATAGACGATTTTTATGAAAAAAATAAAGATAAACATACAGAGTCTATAGGGTTGTACTTATATTCAGTAATGGAAGATTTGACTATTTCCAGAGATATAAACTATGATTTTTTGGAAATGTTTAATGACAATATTAAATACAACCCAAAAGCTTTTGTGATAAATGAAAAACAGCTTACGGAAGTTATTGATAAAGCATTAAATTTCAATGACAACACACTTTGCGGCAAAGATATAATTAAAGATTTAAAAGAGCGGAAAGAAATTCCTCAAGATATTAACGTTTTGAGAAACAGCGAAGATTTTAGAAATATTACGGATAAAATCATTGAATATATTAATAATAAAAATGAAGGTAAGTCCGAAAGAGAAAAAAATTTTGGGAAAGACAATTTCGGGAAAAATATTATAATGTACTCTCCAAAAGCCAATATAATCACCCGGTTTTAACTAAAGAAGTTATTGACGATATAAAAGCGGAATTAAACAAAGAACCATATAAGACTTTTAATCAAAAAATGTTAAAAATTAAAGCCCAAAATCAACTAAATGCGGTTCCGACTTTGCAGCAAACAGCAGAATCTCTGTATGAGGATATCTGCCAAAAGCATATAAATCCGTTTGATAATCCAAAGCTGTACAATTTTCTTGTAAGACATGACGAAAGTCTTGACTACCTGCTGGAACAGCTATACGCTTATCAAAAATGGAAGTACGATGACTTGTTTGAAAATTCAGGTATAGACAAAAAACATAAAATTTTGTTGGTAGATGCTGGTCTGGCTTCCCGTTTTGAGGAATTTGAGGATTTCATAAAAAAAACGAAAATTGATACATCAAAAATTGAACCGTTTGAGCTAAGAACTAAATTTTCAAAGTATCTCGGAACAGAAACAGTGTATAGGGGAATGTATTTCAAGGATCTGCAGGGGGGTATAAAAAATCTGCAGCAAAACGGGTGTTGTTCTTCTTTGTTCAAATATCAGCCAAAAGATGAAATTATTTCCGAGTTGAAATATTTTCTTTACCCGAATCCTGTTTTTGAAAATACTATAAGAGATATAATGTTGGATAAAGCAGCGGATCCTGAGTACGGTAATGTTTTTTTGTCAGTGTCTTCTGAGTATGATATTGCTGCTTCCGTACCGAAAAAAGACAGAAATTCGCAATGCCCGGTTGTTGTTATAAAAGCTGAGATGCCAAAACTCTCCATAATAAAACAACAAAACAGGTTTGCAGATATCATGAACCATGCACAATTAAAAGTTTTACACGTAAACGGCAAAAGCTATCCATATGCAACCCAACAGGATAAAATAGAAGCCTTTATTCCGTTTTTTATGCCTACAGACAATGCGCAATATACAATAGATACCTCAACAGATGGTTTTAGCTGGTATGATATGATTTAGGCGGGTTTTATTGTTGATTTTTTAAGCTTTTGATATTCAGCTGTGTATTTTTGAATATTATTTAGCACATCACGTGCGTAGTTGTCTTTATCATTGCTTCCGTTGTAGTTACGCAGCGCATTTTTTACATTGCCGCCGGCTTCTTGCAGGCGCATCAAATAAGATATTGTCCCTACTTTAATGTTTATGGAATCTTTGTTTTGTAATTCATTAAATAAATATATGAATGAAGGATGGTCTTTTTTTAAATCATTTAATGCAACGTGATAAAGCCTGTCCCTGCCCTTTTGATACATATCTTTTACGGTTATCTTAGTAATCTGCATCAAACCTTTTGCACCGTTTCCGTCCAAGCCTGTTTGGAAATTCGATTCTCTCTTTATAATACAAGCTACCGTAATCGGGTCAGCACCGAGTTCGTTAGCTATGTTGAGTATAGTAGATGCCATCTTGTCTGTGTTAAGATTTGTCGGGATGTTTTTGTCTTCTTCTATAATCTTTAGCAGTATTTTTTTTTGCAATACTTTTTCGTTGCTGCTAACTTGAGGAATTACGTATGTATATAACGGTTTTACAAAATCAGTTTTAATTTTGAATAATGAATCTTTGAAGTTGTTAATATTAGGTGCAGCATAAGGGATTGGTCCCATATTCGCACCTTTTGGCAGATGTGTAACCACAATATCAGATTTTGGGGCAGTTTTTATAAACTGTTCTATAACCGGCTGCCTCAACAGATAACCTGCCTGCAGTGTTGCAAGTGTACTCATTGCACCGTATTCCATAGTTTTGGCAAATTTTTTAACTTTTTTATGTTTGTTCAGATTAATCCTGCAAACACGATACATTAATGTCGGTTTGACTATTTTCGGAATCATTTTTTATACCTGTATTGTTATTAAATAATTTTTTTGATGAAAATTGGATTCATCTAATGTTTCGGCAGAAATAATATTAGCACAAAAATTAATAAAAATGTAAACAACTTGAATATAAAATTTATAAACAATATAATTAAAGAATTATGGGGGAAGATAAATTTAAACAAATATTAAAAAATATACCTGAAATTTTGTCATCCGATGACAATCTGGATAAAAATTTTGAAAAATCCATATTGCAATTTCAAAACATAGTGGATTTTGACTGCGCATACATTTGTTATCTGAACGCAGGATGTGCAAATATTCAGTATAGAATGGTGTCTTCTAAAAAGCAGCCTGTTGCTGACGGGGTTAACCTTATAAATTTTCCTGAAATTTTAAAATCAAAACTTTATGACAGTGAAGTTTTTACTTTTGATGAAAATTCTTCGTTTTTTGCTGCATTAAAACTTCAAAAAACAGGTTCAGAGTTTTTGATTGCAAAATTAAATATAAGAGAAACAGTATTTGGTTTTATGTTGATTGCACGTGCAAAAAATTATCCGTTCACCCAACAGGATGAAGAACTTGCAAAAGCTACAGCGGCTTTGATTTCTTATTCCATTAAAGATTCGGAGCTGTCTAATGTATTTAAATTACAGTTAAGAGCATTGCAAGACAATATTGTTGAAAAAACAGAGGCTTATGCAACAATAAAACAGCAAAATGAAAAAATTCTTGCAGCGGACAAAGTCAAAAATGAGTTTCTTGCTAATATATCCCATGAGTTAAGGACGCCTCTTAATGCAATAATAGGTTTCTCCGAGGCTTTGAACATGAAGCTTTTCGGACCGTTAAATGAAAAACAGACAGAATATGTTACGGATATTCACGTATCAGGGCTGCATCTGCTTGGTATGATTAATGAAATTTTGGAGCTTTCTAAGATAGAAGCAAAAGCTATAAAACTTTCGCTGTGCAAGTTTAATTTACAGACTTCTGTCAGTGAGGTGGTTAATATTGTAAAACCGCTTGCAAACAAGAAAAATATTACCTTGCAAAAATCAGCCAAAGATTTTCTTGAAATAGAAGCCGATTATCAAAAAATACAGCAGATTTTGTATAATCTTTTGAGCAATGCTATTAAATTTACCCCTGACGAAGGTCAAATAGAAATAGGATATAAAAAACATAAAGACAAAGTCCTTTTATGGGTAAAAGATACCGGTATCGGTATTGATAAAAAATATGAAGGAAAGATTTTTGGCAAATTTGTTCAGCTAAACAACGTTTATTCTAAAAAAGAAAGCTCAACAGGATTGGGGTTAACTATTACTAAAGAACTGGTTGAACTGCATAAAGGCAAAATATGGTTTGAAAGTGTTGTAAATGAAGGCACTACATTTTTTGTAGAGCTTCCATTAGAACAGCCTAAAAATGGAAATATGCAAAAAAAAGAAGATTAATAACTTATGGCTCAAATACTTATAGTTGAAGATAATGCATTAAATTTAAAATTAATGAAAGACATCTTAGAGATGCAATCCTATAGTGTGGATACGGCTGCCGACGGGCAGGAAGGTCTGGATAAAGCTATGGAAAATGACTATTCCTTGATTATTCTTGATATCCAAATGCCTGTCATCTCAGGTTATGATTTTTTATGCACTTATGATAAAAAATGTCCTGTTATTGTAGTTTCTGCCTGTGCAATGGAAAATGAAATCAATAAAGCCAAAGAATTGGGCTGCGTTGATTATATCTCTAAACCCATACAAATTACGGAATTTTTAAATACGGTAAAAAAATATCTTCCTTAATTACGTAATAATTTATAAAAGATAATTTATTGAAAAGCTATATTAAAAGCTTTTTCTTATTTTTGTAAACAAATGTAACAAAATAAATATATAATGAATATAGCAAAAATATTTTGTTTTTATATAAATGTAAGTAAAAAGCAAAGTAAGTATGTAAGGAGTAC
>CALUSA010000111.1 GCA_944323275.1 Candidatus Gastranaerophilales bacterium | reverse complement strand
CAGATGCTTTGGAAAAATTGTACACTCAAATTATAAAAACTGACTCAGATATATGTTTTTGCAAACACAATTCATACGACGACAAAGAAGAAAAAATTAAAGAACCGGAATTTATCTATGACTTAAATATTATTCCGAATAAAGAAACATTTTCGTATGCGGATATACCTGATAATATACTTCAAACATGTATTCCTGCATGTTTTATAAAGCTGTACAAAAAATCTTTTATAACTCAACTCGGAATCAACTTTCAGGAAATAAAAACCTGCAACGATGTGTTTTTTACCTACACAACTTTAATAATGGCAGATAAAATTACATTTTTAAACGAAGCCCTTGTTAATTACCGCAAAAACCACACTACAGCATTGAGTGCGAACAGGGGTAAAACTGCGGAATGCATAATACTTGCACTGACAAAAGTAAAAGAGTATCTGCAAACACAAAAACGTTTTGATGAAGTATCGGAAGCTTTTTACATAGCTGCAATCTCAAATTTTTATTATGAACTAAAATTTTGCAACAAAATACAGAAGAAAAAACTGCTTAAGCAAATCAAAGACTTTTTACCTGAAAAGTACGGTAAAAATTTTACCAACGGAAACTTCACAGAGCGGATTTTTTCCATAAGAAACTCTTACGACAAAACTCACAAAATCATAACTATTCTCGGGATAAAAATAAAACTAAAACGGGGGCTAAAATAATGAAAAAACTATCGCACAAAATCTTTTCAGTCAAAAACAAAGATATATACAAAGTAATAACAATTTTAGGGTTGGAATTTAAAATAAAAAGCCAAAAACTTTTTGAAAAAGAATTACAGCGCAAGTTTGAACAACAAGAAAACGAAATTAAAGCCTTAAGACAACATTACAATTACAAACTATGCCGGTACATGCCTGAGGAAAAATATCCGGAATATTTAAAAGACTGGTTTTACAGACGCACACACACAGAACTAAACCTTGAGAATCCTCAGACTTTTAACGAAAAAATCCAGTGGTTGAAGCTGTATGATTCAACACCGCTCAAAACAAGGCTTGCGGACAAATATCTTGTGCGTGACTGGGTTAAAGAAAAAATCGGGGAAGAATATCTTATACCGCTTTTAGGTGTATGGGAAAAATTTGATGATATCGATTTTGACAAACTTCCGGACAAATTTGTTTTAAAAGCAAACCACGGCTGCGGCTGGAATATTATTGTCACTGATAAAAACAAATTCGACAAACAAGAGGCTAAATATAAATTTGACGAGTGGCTGCATACAAATTTTGCATATACTCAGGGGCTTGAGCTTCATTACAGAGATATAAAACCGTTAATCATTGCGGAGGAATATTTGGAATCTGTTGACAAATCAGCCTTAGATTACAAATTTTTGTGTTTTAGCGGAAAACCTGAACTCTGCTGGGTTAGTAACAAATACGGCGATGTTCAGGAAAGAAGTTTTTACAATATGAACTGGGAAATGCAAAATATCCAATTAATCGAAAAAGGCAAAGTACAGGCTAAAAACCCTGTTTTAAAACCTGACAATTTTGATGAAATGCTAGACATTGTAACAAAGCTCTGTCAGGGTTTTGTGCAGGTTAGAGTTGATATTTACAAATTAAATGACGGAACTTTAAAATTTGGAGAAATGACTTTTACCAGTGCAAGCGGTACCAGCAAATGGTCAAGTTATGAAATAGATAAAAAACTCGGAGATTTAATAGATTTATCCCAAATTAACAATGAACCTAAACAGTAAAAAATAAAGGCTAAAATATTATGACCAACAAAATATTAGAAAATTTATACAGCAGAAAAAAGACCTTCAAAGCAGGAAAAATTCATAGCATTTTTACTCTGCTTGGGGTTAAGATAAAAATATGCATAGGTTTTTATAACTCGCTGCATGTAAACAAATACCTGCAAAATATAACGCCTTACAAAGTTGTTCCTCACAAAATATGGGATATTGACAGCCAAAATCGAAACAATGTTTTAAAACTTGATTGGAATGAAGCAACAATACAGCCTTCACCGCTTGTACAAAAAAGATTGACTGAACTAATCGAGCAGGATCATTTCTTCAATCTTTATCCCAGAACAAGTAACGAAAAACTTTTGAATAAACTGTCGGAGTATGTTCAACTTCCAGAAGAAAATATCCAGTATTTTGCAAGCTCTGACTCTATTCATGAATACATTGCAAAAATGTATATTGCAGAAAACGACAGGGTGCTTATTCAGGCTCCGTCTTATGACAATTTCCGTCTGACTGTTCAAGCAAACGGCGGTCAGGTCTTTTTCAGTTACACGGATGAAAATTTCCAATTTAACAAAGACTCTTTTGAAAAAGATTTAAAATCAATAAAACCTTCCTTTGTTTATTTATGCTCTCCTTGCAACCCGTGCGGCTTTCAGCATTCTAAACAATACATCGAAAATCTTTTAAAAAAATATCCTGAAATTATGTTTTTGATAGACGAAGCCTACAGTGAATTTTCTCAAAATAGTGTAAAAGATTTAGTATTGAATTACGAAAATATTCTAATTACACGTACAATGTCCAAAGCTTTTGCGCTGGCTAATTTCAGATTCGGGTATCTGCTTGCGTCAAAATTTAACATAGACAGTATAAACTCAATAAGAAATCCGAAAAACATTTCAACATTTTCCCAGGAAGCAGTTATGGCAGCATTATGTGACATAGATTATATGAAAAACTATGTAACTCAAGTAACACAGGCTAGAGATTTCTTTTTTAACTTTTTACAAAAATACAACAACTACCTGACGGTTTACCCAAGCTGTGCAAATTTTGTTTTAATAAAATGTTCTTCATTTGCAATAAAAGCAAATCTGTTCAAATATTTACAGCAAAACAATATTTTTGTAAGAAATTTGACCCAATGCCCGCAATTATACCCGTGTATAAGAATCACAATAGGCACTACGGAACAGATGCAAAAAGCAGCGCAGGTAATAGACAACTTCTTTTCTGAATACAATACAGTCCAACAACCAAAAGCAAAAAATAAAATTGCATTTTTTGACTTTTGCGGAACTGTTGTCAGCAAACAAACAGGAAATGCTTATATAGACTACGTTATCGAACACAACCGGTCTTTTAATATGAAATTAAAAGAAATAAAAAGTAAATTGCTTATAAAACTCGGACGAACTTTTATAAAAAAATTTTATGACAAATCATATATTCTGGCACAACTTAAAGGCTTGTCATACCAAGAACTGGACAGATGCGCTCTTAACTACTACGTGGAAAAGGTGCGCCCCTATTTTATACCTCAGGTTATCGATGAAATAGAAAGATTAAAAAAAGAAAATTACAGAATTTTTATTGTAAGCGGCGGCTACGATTTATATCTTAAATATTTTTTAGAAGAATTTAAACTGGACGGCTTGTTTTGTACAAAAATTAAATTTAAAAATAATAAATGTATGGCAACATTTGACGGTTTAGACTGCATGTTTGAAAACAAAGCAAAACTGCTCAGCTCATACTTTAAAGATGAACTGTTAGAAAATTGTGAAACGGTCGGCTATACAGACTCACCGGCGGATATTCCGATGCTCAAACTTTGTAAACAAGGTTACGTTGTATCTCAAAAACCCTCTGATTGGGCAAAACAAAATCAATACAAAGAAATAATTTATAAATGATAAAAATATCAGAATAAGGAAGGTAAAATGTCTACAATTACAGATAATATGCAACTTAAAATAATAAAATCCTCAGAGGATGAAATAAATATCCTTAACGAACTTGGCGAAGACTACAAACAGTATTCTGAAATGTCTGAACAGGACAGGAGTTTTCTTAATACGTTAGTATTAAGAAAACAACCTCTGAGGTTGTTGGAACTCGGTGTATGCAGCGGAGCTTCCGCACTTATTATGCTTAATGCAATAAAAAATATCGAAGGGGCGCACTTGTATTCCATAGACTACAATACACAACATTACAAACTAAAAGACAAATTGACGGGTTTTTATGTCGACAATTTTCCTCAGCTTAAAGAAAAATGGACACTGAAAACCGGCGGGCTTGCGCTGAATTTTATGGAGGAAATCGGCGGCGATATTGACTTTTGCCTTATTGATACTGTTCATGCCAACCCCGGAGAAATTCTTGACTTTTTAATGGTGCTGCCTTACCTGAAAAAAGATGCAACAGTCGTTTTCCACGATACAAATCTGCACTGCAATGATACAGAAACAAGAAGTAATTGGTCACATAATGAATTCACAAATAATATGCTAATGAGTGCAATAACAGGGCAAAAATTGATACCAGCCGATGAGCCGTTCAAAAGTGCTTTTGATTTTTACAATATCGGGGCTATTCAATTAAACGAAAATACAAAAGAACATATCTGGGAAATATTTAATCTGCTGACGATAAAATGGTGCTATATGCTTAAAGACGAAGAACTTGAAAAGTTGAGCAGCTGCTTTAGTGAATTCTACGGTGGATACTATGCAGACTATTTCAACAGAGTCGTTGATAATCAAAAGAAAATACGACTTCTGGACTCACGAAATAACAAAAACACTAACAATTTTATAATCAAAAAACCAAATTTCTGGCAAAATATTTTTTCCGTAAGAAACGAATGCGAACACAAAGTGCTCAGAATACTGGGTATAAAAATAAAATTCAAAAGGAGAAAAGGAGTATAAATAACAATGACAACAATACCTGTAATACTTGCTGCTGACAACAATTACGCACCTTATATGAGTGTGCTTATGTATTCTATACTCAAAAATGCAAAGTCAAACCCGTTTTTTGACTTCTTCCTTCTTATGCCCGGCAATTTTAAAGAAGAATACAAGCAAAAAATAGAAACAGACTGTCAGTTTTATGAAAACAAAAAATTAAATTTCGTAATTATGAATTCTTTTTCCGATATAAAAATGAGAATTCCTCATATCACGCAGCAAACATATTACAGGCTCAAAGCAGCAGAAATATTACCGGAAAAATACGACAAATGTATTTATCTTGATGTTGATACAATAGTAAATTGCGATTTAGCAGAATTGTTTAATATTGATTTAGCTGACAATTACGTTGCAGGTGTAAAAGCCGTAGGATATCACACACCTGACGGTAACAAAAATCACTGCAAGCAAACAGGGCTGCCTGACATAAATCAGTACATCAATGCAGGTGTGTTATTGTTAAACCTGAAATTAATACGAGAAAATAATTTGACACCTGTTTTATGCGAAGAAGTTAAAAATAATTATAGCTCCCAAGATCAGGATGTAATAAACAAAGTGTTTTATAACAAAATAAAACACCTGCCGTTTAAATACAATGTTATGACTTATGATATTTCTCATAATGCAAATAGATTAAATATTGTTTTCACTCCCGAAAGTATAAACGAAGCTAAAAATAATCCCCTAATCATCCACTATGCCGACAAAATAAAGCCCTGGCATAACAAATCGGAGATATTCGCTGATTTCTGGTGGAAATACGCAAAAGAATCCTGTTTTTATACCAGAATCCTACAAAAATATCTGCTACATATCTTATACAACAGGAAACAGGAACAAAATCACGTTGTAACAACCTTATGCGGTTTAATAAAGATAAAAACAAAAATAAAAATTAAAGAGAACAAAAAAGAAACCAGATATTTGTATCGAAACGAAATACCAACCAACCAACCAACCAACCAACCAACCAACCAACCAACCAACCAACCAACCAACCAACCAACCAACCAACCAA
>CALUSA010000110.1 GCA_944323275.1 Candidatus Gastranaerophilales bacterium | reverse complement strand
CGCAACAAGTACATGGGGTCACTTCCGTAAAATGCTAGACTCGGCGCCACTCGCACTCCGTGTACCACTTCTACAAGCGAGGTCCCACTCAGACATATTTAAACACAGCTGCGGTTTTGTCCTTACGCCCGATAACACTGCTATGTGAAATATTTGCCAAAACAATTTATGTATTATAATATTCAAGAGTATTAATGGAAAAATATTATGAAGATAGTTGTTTTTGGTGCGAGCGAAATCGGATTTTTAATAGCTACCGAGTTTTTTGAAGATCACGATGTCACAATAATTGATAAAGAAGAAAACAAAACCGACGCTCTTAACAAACTGGATATAAGCTTTGTTTGCGGTAACGGGTCGAATATCAATACATTACAGGCTGCCAATATTGATGACGCCGATGTATTTATTGCGTGTACGGGATTTGACGAGGCAAATATTGTGTCCTGCCTGACAGTCAGCCGCCTGAGCCGTGCCAAGACAGTGTGTTTTGTCAGCAAACCGGAATATATAGAGTCCTTAAAACTTGTTAAAAACACTCGATATGAGATGATTGATTATGTTATCTGGCCGGAGGAACTTTTAACACAAGAAATTTTTAGAATCATAACCGTTCCGCAGGCTGTGGATGTGGAAAATTTTGCAGGCGGCAGAGCAAGGCTTCTTGAGTACAGAATAAAAGAAGATTCCGTTTTGTTGAATAAAAAGCTTAAGGATTGCAAATTTGCCGAACACACACTGGTTGTGGGTATTACAAGAGATTCCAGTTTGTTTATTCCTGACGGCGAAACAGAGTTTAAACTCAATGACAAAGTTATTTTTATGGGTTCGTCAACCTCGCTGGATATTCTGGCAAGAGATATTTTTCAGAGCACCGCAAAAGTTAAAACAGCAGCTATCATCGGCGGTGGCAGCGTGGGGCTGATGCTTGCGCAGAATCTTGAAAAAATTAATATAAAAACAAAAATTATAGAAATGGATTACAAACGCTGTGAATACCTGACGGAACAGCTTAAAAAGACTCTTGTCCTTTACGGCGACGGAACAAATATTGAGCTTTTGGAACAGGAGGATTTCGGCGACAGCGATGTGGTAATCAGTGTTACCAATAACGATGAAAAGAACCTTTTATGCTCGCTTTTAACAAAACAAATCGGTGCAAAAAAGGTTATAACAAGGGTTTCTAAATCCGCAAACATTCACCTTTTTGAAAAGGTCGGCATAGATGTTGCTATATCACCGAAGGAAGCTTCTATTACCGAAATACGCAAAAACCTTATCGAAACGGATATCGATATTCTTGCAACAGTGGAAGGCGGACAGGGAAGAATTATAGAAACACTCGTACCCGAAAAATTCAATGACCTTTCACTGTCACAATTAAAACTTCCGGAAAAAGCCGTAATCGCTATTATACAAAGAGGTTTGAGCGTAATTATCCCTAACGGTATGACAAAACTCAGCGAGGGCGATTCGCTTTTAATTTTTACCAGAGAAGAAACATCACAAAAAATAATAGATTTTTTCAGAGGTTAAATAAATGCGGCTGACATACATATTTACATCTTTAAGACTGATTTTAAGATGCATAGCCATAGTTATACTCGCACCTGTCGGGGTAGCACTTTATTACGGCGACTATTCTTCAATCGCACCGTTTTTAACCCCTGCTTTAATAAGTATTGTTTTGAGTTTTATTTTTAAAACACGTTCGGATACCTTTGAAAGTTTAAACGATATAAAAAAATCCGAGGCACTTTGTGTTGTTGCGCTGTCCTGGGTTTTGTTCGCAATAATAAGCATGATACCTTACCTTTATTACGGTTTAAGCCCTATAAACAGTTTGTTTGAATCCGTGTCAGGTATCACAACCACCGGTGCATCAATTTTAACGACATACGATTATCCTAAAGCGATGTTTTTCTGGCGTTCAATGAGCCAGTGGCTCGGCGGTATGGGGATAATCGTGTTGTTTATTGCTATTTTGCCCCAGTTTGCCGTAGCAGGCAGACAGATGTTCTTTGCAGAAGCTCCGGGTCCTACAGAGGATAAAATGACACCGAGAATCCGTCATACAGCCACTGCTGTGTGGACAATTTATATTATTTTGACGGTAATCGAGGTCATTCTTTTAAAAATTGCGGGAATGCCGTTTTTTGATGCGGTGTGTAACTCTTTTTCAACTCTTGCAGGCGGCGGGTTCTCTCCTAACGCAATAAGTACTATGGGGTATCACTCAACTTCTGTTTGCTGGATAATGAGTGTGTTTTTGTTTTTTGCGGGTATGAACTTTGCGTTAATGTACAAAATTTTTGTAAACAAAAAAATATCATTTGTGTTTAAAGACGAAGAATTTGTTACATATTGTGCAATAGTGCTCGGCTTTTCCTTGTTACTTTGCGGAGTTTTGTATCTGGAACATTCTTATAATTTTATAGATTCAATCACACACGCAGTGTATCAGGTTTGCAGTATTATATCTACGGCAGGCTCGGCTTCTGCTGATTTTGCATTATGGTCGCTTCCGTCTAAAATGCTGTTGTTTTTACTGTTGTTCTGCGGTTCCTGTTCAGGTTCAGCAGGCGGCGGTTTAAAAGTTATAAGGTGGATTATTCTCTTTAAATACATGAGAAAAGAAGTTGCACAAATCCTGCACCCCAACGCTGTTTATCCGATAAAAATAAACAAAACAATTATCCCGCCGGAAGTTATAAAACAGATAATAGGCTTTGTTCTGTTTTATTTTGCAATATTTGCGCTGTCGGCTATTGCAATTTCGCTGCTGGAGAACAACTCTCTTATCGGTGTAACAGGCAGTATAACAACATTAGGAAACGCAGGTCCCGGCTTTGGACCGATAGGTCCTATGGGGTCGTTTGATTTTATGCACCCCGTATCCAAAATGATTTGTATTTTTAATATGCTTGTGGGCAGGCTCGAGTTAATTCCGTTTCTGGCAATGCTGCACCCCGATTTTTGGAATATAAAATAATTGTCGGTATATGTTTTTGTGTCCGCAGCCGGTATTTTTTTTGATAGTATAATATAACTATATACACTTTATGAAAGCGAAACACAGATGAAATCAGTAAAAGAAGTAGTTACGGAATCAAAAATTTTAGAGAGATTAAAAAATGTACCGCAGTGTCTTCAACTTGTGCAATATTTGTTTGACGATGCCGAATTGCAAGAGCTGCAAGAATATGCAAATAACGTTTCCATAAAAAGATTGGGCTACAACGACCATGGACCGGTGCACATGCGTCAGGTTGTCGGTAATGCAATAAAAATGCTTAATCTTCTGCATGATTCCGGCATACAGACTTCTCTTGAAAAAGAAGAAATAGGCACCTTTGAAGACAGTATGTCGGGTGTAATCCTTGCCGGCATGATGCATGATCTCGGTATGGCAATAGGACGTCAGGGACATGAGGAGATGTCTGTTATACTGGCGCAGCCGATTATGGAAAGAGCCTTGCAGGCTGTTTTCCCCGACAATTTGCACAAACGTGTTGTGATAAAATCTATTGCAACCGAGGCAATTATCGGTCACATGTGTTCACGCAAAATACATTCCACCGAGGCAGGGGTTATACTCATTGCTGACGGCTGTGATATGACAAAAGGCAGAGCAAGAATTCCGCTTGCAATAAACAACACCCCGAAAGTAGGCGATATACATAAATATTCGGCAAACGCCATAAACCGTATCGGCATACACCACGGCGAAAACAAGCCCATAAAAATTGATATTGAAATGTCGTCCGAGGTCGGGTTCTTTCAGATAGAAGAAGTTCTGCTGACCAAAATAGACTCCAGCCCCGCAAAACAGTATGTTGAGCTGTATGCCGGCGTTACGGGTCAGGAACGGAAATGTTATTTATAGTCGTGATATAATTATTTTATAAATTTTACAGAGGGTTTACCATGAAAATAATGTTTGTATCCGCAGAGGTTGCTCCTTTTTCAAAAGTCGGAGGTCTGGCTGATGTTGTCGGAAGCCTGCCTAAAGTGCTTGAAAAAATGGGACATGAAATAGCAATTTTCACCCCGCTGCACGGCTGTATTGACCAACAAAAATACAATATTCAAGAAGTTCCTAATTCAAAACTAACCATAGATTACAGTTACGGTCAGTACTATTTCAACTTAAAAATGACCAAACTGCCCGATACAAACATAAATGTGTTCTTTCTTGACAACAGCAAATATTTTGCACCGTTTCATGAAGTTTACCCAAGATACATAGACACAAGATACGAACACGAAAGGTTTATTGCTTTTTCACATGCCTCAATAGAATATGCACGCCTTTTGAACTTCAAACCGGATGTAATCCATTCAAATGACTGGCATACGGCTATGATTCCCGTGTATATGAAGGTTAACTATAAAGACGACCCGTTTTTTAAAGATACAAAAAACTTCTTTTCCATACACAATATCGCATATCAGGGGCAGTGGTTTGATGATTTGCTGTATTTTGCGCAGATTGACCACAAAGATGTTTGGAATTGCTGGGGATTGGAGCATTTTGGAATGCTCAACTGGATGAAGGGCGCAATAAATTACAGCGACAAAATCATAGTTGTTTCGCCTAATTATGCAAAGGAAATTATGACCTACGAAGGCGGACACGGTCTGGATTGGACACTAAACCACAACTCGCACAAGCTTCTCGGTATTTTGAACGGGGTTGATTACAGTGTTTATAACCCTCAAACCGATAAATTTATTGCAAAAAATTATGACGAAAACCACCTTCAATTCAAAGAAGACAACAAAAAAGCAGTGCTCGAAAAATTCGGTCTGCCTTACGAAAAAGACAAACCTTTGATAGCAATTGTTTCCAGACTTGTTGAACAAAAGGGGTTTGATTTATTCGGTCCTGTTTGTGAGGAGCTTAAAGCTCTGGACGCACAATTTATAATACTGGGCAACGGGGCACGGCATTATGAAGATATGTTCAGCTATTTAAGTTCAACAAGTTCTAACATAAGAGCAAAAATAGAATTCAGCGTTCAACTGGGCAATCTTATGTATGCGGGTGCAGATATGTTTTTAATGCCGTCAGCTTTTGAACCCTGCGGACTCAGCCAGTTGATTGCTTTAAAATACGGAACCATACCGATTGTACGTGCTACAGGCGGGCTTGACGATACAATTACAGGCTATCCGCTGGAAAACGGCAACGGTTTTAAATTCTGGAATTACAGCCCGTACTCTATGATGGATTGTATAAGATATGCGATAGATATTTTTAAAGATAAAAAAGACTGGGCACAACTTATGCAAAATGCAATGAAGGCGGATTTCAGCTGGAATCAAAGCGCACAAAAATATGTTGATGCATACAAAGAAGCCTGCGGAAAATCCGGTCATATAGTCAACTGACTCTGACAATTTATTGAACTGGTGCATAAAACAAGTTCAACTATCATATTATCCCCCGGGCACCTGCAACAAGTATATGGGGTCTGCCTCTCAGACGATATTTAAACAATTCTACGCTAAATCACTGCTATATCAGCTAAACAGTTGATGTAATTATTAATAAAAAAGTTAAAATTTAATTGTAATGATTGCTAAACGTGTAGAAAGTGTTTTTATGAAATTTAATCCTGCTGATTTTAGTGAATTGGAAGAAAAAAAATTTACGCTTGCTGATGTAATCGCAAACCAGCATCCGGTTATTAACGGATGGATTTTGCTGAGTGCAGGTGCTATTGTTGCTTTATATGCAATAACTTTTATGACCCTGTAAATTTT
>CALUSA010000109.1 GCA_944323275.1 Candidatus Gastranaerophilales bacterium | reverse complement strand
AGAAATTCTGTATTCATCCAGATTTCAGTAATATCTTTAGCCAGTTCTTCACCTACAATTCTTTCGCCAAGGCAAAGTATATTAGAATCATTATGCAGACGTGACATTTTAGCCGAGCATGTATCTGAAACCACCGCTGCACGTACACCCTTGATTTTATTTGCTGCTATTGACATACCTATTCCCGTTCCGCAGACAAGTATGCCTTTAGAGTATTCACCCGAGGCAATTTTGTTTGCAACCAACTTTGCTATAACGGGATAATCACATGAGTCCGCTGTATATGTACCTGCGTCATCGATATCGATACCTCTATTTTTTATAAATTGTATCAACTTGTTTTTTAAATTTAAACCTGCGTGGTCACTGCCAATAATCATTTTGTGTGTCATAATTTCTCCGAATGTAAATAAATGTTAATTATTAAACTAAAAGTCTAAAGTCATGTTTAATTATAGCCGATAAATATCATGTGAAGTTAAACAGGAAAGTTACAAAACAGTTTTTATAAGGGAATGACAATGTTTAATAAAATTATTGATGGTGTAAATGAGCTTGAAGATTTGATGTGCGAGTATTCGGAAATAAGTTCTTTGCTTTTTTCCCACAATAAAATTTTTTTGATAGCAAGCAATTCTCTTTACAAAACACCCGAGTATAATTATCAACCTTACACCTTCAAATACGGTGATTATGAATTTGATGATTATCTAAAAAGTTATGTCTAACCTCTGACAACCATTCCATTCCTTATTTTTTGACAAAGAAACTCTTTATTTCTTTTGCAAGTTGATTTGTTTCAGCTTGCAAATTTTCATACGTGGAATCATTATGTATAACAAAATCCCAGTCTTTTATATCATCCAAATCAGTTTCCGTAACATCTGTTTCACCAACAAGAGTACCCCTGAGTGCTCTTGTTTCACGTGAAGCCTCAACTCTTATTGTAATTGCATTGGCTTGTTTAAAAAACTCAAGTTCCCTTTTTACACGGACGTCAGGTACAACAATATTTCCCGGCATTTTTATTACTTTTTTAATCCAGTAGTCTTTATCCTCGCTTCTGCGTTTGTTGCCGAGATTTATTAAATCCTGTCTGTATTGAGCTTTATTTTTTTCAATTTCTTCAAAAGTAAGCCCCTTTTGTTCACCATATTCGATTTTTATAGCATCACCAAGACCTATTCGTTTAAAGTCTGTTAAGTTTTGTAACAGGATTTTTGCAGCTGTATCCTTACCGCTATACTGTTTTCCGGAAAGTATAATAATTTTATCTGCCATATTTTAGCAATCTCCATTGTCTTTTTGTTTTTAAGAATTTATATTATTATACACCAATCATTTAAGAAGAATTAGTGTGAACAGAATTGGGGTCATAAAAAATGAAAGTTAATAACATCGATGTAGGATTCAAGTTACGCAGTCTGCTGCCCCGTAATAATGCGGAAAATTTTGTACGGGCAAAACAAAAATACGCAGATGCAGAGTACATCGTACAAATGAAAGATTCTATTAACAGTTCATCAGCTTCACGTTCTAATCAAGTGTTGAGAGATTTGGGACTGTTTTAAACTTTTCCTCCAGTTCCGTTAAAAGATTTTCATCAATTTGTTTATCTTCATGTGCTTTCACATATTCAAACGCTTCTTTGCGTGCAATTTCGAGGATTTTAGTATCTTTAATAATATCTGCAAGGGCAAAATTAAGCATACCGCTTTGACGTGTGCCTAAAAATTCCCCCGGACCACGCAGCTCCAAATCTTTTTCGGAAATAATAAAGCCGTTATTTGTCTGTTCCATAATTTTTAGCCTGTCCATGGTTGAAGTGCCGGAATTTGCAGGTACCAGCAAACAGTAGGATTGCAATTCCGAACGCCCGACACGTCCCCGCAGCTGGTGCAATTGCGACAGCCCGAATCTTTCTGCATTTTCAATCATCATAACAGTTGAATTAGGCACATCGACGCCTACTTCAACAACGGTTGTACTCACAAGAATATCATATTCTTTGTTTTTAAACTTTTCCATTACTTCTTCTTTTTCGGTATTAGAAAGTTTTCCGTGAAGAAGTCCGATTTTTAAATCGGGGAACACTTCTGCAGAGAGCCTTTCGGCCTCTATTGTAGCAGCTTTGGCAGAGAGGGTTTCGCTCTCGTCTATCAAAGGATACACAACATAGCATTGATGACCGTTATTTATCTCATTTCGCATCATTTTGTAAGCCTGATTACGCTGAGAAGGTTTTATTATGTATGTTTTTATCGGCTTTCTGTTTTTGGGCATTTCATCAATTACCGAAAAATCCAAATCGCCCTGTGTTGTCAAAGCAAGTGTTCTTGGTATCGGAGTGGCAGTCATTGTCAAAACCTGCGGATTTTTTCCCTTAACCATCAGTTGGGAGCGTTGTTTCACCCCGAATCTGTGCTGTTCATCTATGACAATTGCACCCAGTTTATTAAATTCAACATTATCTTGTATAAGGGCATGTGTACCAACAGCAATATTTATCTGTCCGTTTTTAAGGTCAGTTTCGAGCTTTTTACGCACCTTGGCACCGTTTGTGCCGGTAAAAAGTCCTACACTAATTCCAAACGGTGTGAGCCAGTGCACAAAATTGTTAAAATGCTGCTGGGCAAGAATTTCAGTCGGAGCCATTAAAGCCCCCTGATAACCGTTTTCTATTGCGGAAAGCAGCATCATACAGGCAACAACTGTTTTACCGCTGCCCACATCGCCCTGAAGAAGTCTTTGCATAGGTTTTTCAGAGCTAATATCTTTCAAAATCTCCTCCAGAGCCTTGTTTTGTGCATTAGTGAGTTCAAAAGGCAGACTTTGTTTAAACTTTTCAACAAGACCGTCTTTTTTTACTTTAAGGGCAAGTGCCTTTATATTTTTATTGTTAGTTTCCCTCATCATTGCAAGTTTAAGCTGCATAAGGAAAAATTCTTCAAAAACAATTGTATATCTTGCGTGCTCCAAAATTTCCTCGTTCTCAGGGAAATGAATCTGGCGCAGAGCTTTGTTTCTGTTTAAAAGATTATTTCGTTCTCTGATATCACGGGGGATTACATTTTCTATAACCGGTTCATACTGCTCGAGGGCATTATAAATTGCCCTGCGTAAAGTTTTTATACTCAAGCCCTCGACAAGCTGATACACAGGTACAATTCTTGCTATGTTGAGATTGCTTTTGCTGTCAAATTCTCCTGACAGCACCTGATATTCCGGTTTGTCTATTGTATATACGCCGGAATATTTATCAATTTTGGCTTTACCGGAAATTATAATATTAGAACCCTTTACAAATTGAGATTTATATCTTTCAAGCAAAAATTTACTTGCTTTGGCGTAAAAAAAGTTTAGTTTAATAATACCGGTTTCGTCATTTACTGCTAATGAAACAATCCCGAGGTTATTTCTTGTATTATGTGCACTTACGGATTTAATAGTACCGATTACTGTAACGTTGGCACCTTCTTTTATATCTTTTATAAGAGTTCTCGAGGAGTAATCTATATGACGTTTTGGAAAGTAAAACAACAAGTCCCTTGCCGTGAATATACCCAGCTTGTTTAACAGGTGTCCTATTTTGGGACCTACACCTTTTACGTATATAACATTTGTTTCTGCAGGATTTTTAAGAGAATTTGACAGGTCGGTTTGTTTAACTTCACCCTCTGCAGTTATTTCTTGTTTTAGTGTATAAACAAGTCTTTGAACGGATTTACGTCTTGTAGGCATTGAAGATATCCCGTAGGTTTCAAACTCTTTTATAAGAAGGAGCCATTTGGGATTTTTTTTTGACTGCTTATAAAGCTTGTGCAGCTGATTCAGAATAAATCCGGAAAAATTGAACTGCCTGCCCCTGATATCTATATATGAATTTTTTTGTTCGACTTCAATCGCCTGTCTTATTTGTTGAATATTTTCAATCATTATTCCGTTATTCTCAAAACTTCGTATATATTAATTTTTTGAGCTTTACCTTTAATTGTAACTTCACGTATTTTTATAACATCGACAATTTGAGATATTTTATTATAGGTGTTTTCGCTAATAAGAATATGTGTCTTGTAAATTTTGTTGTAATCTTCTATTCGGCTTGCTATATTGACGGCATCCCCGATTACTGTGTACTCAAAACGATTTTCTGTTCCGACATTACCGATAAACGCTTCACCTGTGTTTATGCCAATACCTATATCAATTTTTGGTTTTCCTTCACAAATCCAGCGTTGTTTGATGTCTTTAACCCTGTTTCTTAATTCATAAGCACATTTAACCGCATTTTTAGCGTGAAATTTATCAACCGTCGGGTCACCGAACACTACAAGCACGGCATCACCAATGTATTTGTTAATAACTCCGTTATATTTTGTTATGATTGGTTCAAGTTCGCTAAAGTATTCATTCAAAAGCTGAGAAACTTCTTCTGCCTTTCTTGTTTCGGAAAGCGACGTAAATCCCCGTATATCAGCAAACATTACTGTTATCTCAGCTCTTTTTCCGCCGAGTTCTCTTGCAGAGTCACTTTTTAAAACTTTGTCGGTTATATCTTTTGAAATATATTTGCTTAGAATATTTTCAATTTTTTTATTTACATTTTCTTTAAAAACAGCTTTATAAGTTAATGCAAAGATTGATGCAGCAGCAATTGAAGCAAGCGGAGCTGTTAGATTTATCAAAATCTGATTATCCAGAGCAATTTTATAAGCAATTAAATATGCAATAATAAACAAAATCAGAAAAAGCAAACTATGGAACTGATTTGCCGTTATAACAACAGCAAATATTACAGCCGAAACAGTTATTGTTATCAGCAATCCGGTGTGCTCATTAATAATGACTGCTGTATTTAGTGCAGGTGTATTAACTGCCTCTGTGTAAACTTTTGCCTGTATGGTTAATATAAAATTATCAATTCTTTTATCTATATATTTATAGCAAATACTGTTTATCGTATATATTACGCTAATTAATGAAATTATAAAGATTACCAAAAGACTTTTCTTGTTCATAAGTTAATTGTACTTATATATTAACCTTTTGGCAAGAATTGTCAGCGGTTTTAAGGGGCTCAACGTGTATTGTTATTTTAGTATTGCCCAGTTCTTTTTCTATTTCATTTTCTATAACATCACAGATACCATGAGCCTTTGACACGGTAAGATTCCCGTCTACAAGCAAAATCATGTTTATTTCTTTATCTTTTCCGGATTTTCTTGTTTTTATATCTTTTATACCTGATATACCGTTATTTATGTGACTTTTTATTATTTTATCAATTGTTTCAACGTCTTTTAGAGGCAAAGAACCGTCTAAAAGGTCATTCATAGTTTGTTTACATATTTTATATCCCGTATTCATAATAATCATAGCAACAATTGTTGCTATGATGGCATCTATTATATGCAAACCGGTAAAATGTATTATAATTAAGCCTGAAAATACAGTCAGTGAAGAAAAAATGTCTGTTCTTAGATGTTCCGCATCCGAGTGAAGGGCAATCGAATCAGTAACTCTGGCAACTTTAAAAAGATATGCACTCACTGCCGTATTAACAAGTACAGATACCCCCATTACTGAAATACCTGCTATTGAATTTGTAACAGGTTCTACTTCTCCGCTTAGTTTTTTTATTACCTCATAAATTATATACAAAGATGCAAGAATTATAAGCGAGCCTTCAATAAAGCCAGCTACATCTTCGTATTTTCCATGACCGAAGGGATGATCGCTGTCAGCAGGTTTATCAGCTTTAATTACGGCAACA
>CALUSA010000108.1 GCA_944323275.1 Candidatus Gastranaerophilales bacterium | reverse complement strand
GGCATAAATTTTTTCTTTGATACTTTTCTTTCTTTTTTGCGATTAAAAGAAAGAAAAGTATCGGAAAAGAAAGAAAAGAACGCTAATCAAAAAACACTGTAAAATTTTAGAATGAATTTTGCATCCACTCCACTGCGTTACGGTCTGTCAAAATTCACACTAAAATCTAACAGTGTTTAATCATATTCCTGCGGCATAGCCGCACACGGCTTACTGTGTAAGCCGTCCGGGGTTCGGGGCGAAGCCCTGATGGAATACGGTTAGAGATTTTTAAATGAAGGAAGGAAAATTTACCGTACCGAATTTGATATTTTGTGAGTGAACGGAAATTTTCTTTGCTGAATTTTAAAATCTCTTTTGATTAGCGTTCTTTTCTCTTTCTTGCTTGAGTCGTAGGCGAGGTACGAGCCGTACGAATCAGGATGCCCTTTAGGGTATGGTTCGTTTCTTTTCTTTTGCTTGCAAGGACTCCGTTTCGAGTTGACTAAATGTCAAGTCGAAACGGAGGTATGCTAAGTCAGATATGAAGTATCTGCGTGCAGTATAGAAATTAAAGAAATGAACATAAAAAAAATAACAATGTAGGCTTTGCCCAACACAACAAATAAAAGAATTAGATGAATAATGTACGGCGGATTAGTAAATCCGCCATACGTCAATCTTACTACTTACCCACTTTCCATCTCAGACCGAAGGTCAACGATACCCCTCTGCGTCCGCCGTTATGCACCATTGTTTGTCCAAATGCTGTGTACTTATCATCTTTAAATCGTTTTTGCACACCTGCTCCATAGGAAACATACGGTTTTATACTCATATCCGGTAGTCTGACGCTGTTTGCTGTTACTCTTGTTTCATCAAGAATATTCCAGGTCATATCCACTGCGAGATATGGTTGCCAGCCGTTTTCCGTATTCATAATAAATTTCAAGCCGGGGGACAATTGAATTGCATGCAGCGGGTCTGAATTTATTCTTACTCCTGCTGCATTTGTATAGTCGAAGGTATTAACAAAAGAGTAGCTTAGCAGCATTGCGGGTTGGAATATAAATTTTCCGTCTTTAAATTCAAAGTTATACCCTGTTTTATTTCCTACACCTGCTAAAAGCATTGTATAGTTTTCTGAGCCGTACATTGTAGATGCATCGCCGGCACTTGCTCCTACGGAGAAGGTTGTTGCGTTAAAGAAGTTTCCTTTATAGAAGGTTGCTGTTCCGCCGAGCAAGCCCCCGTTTTGATATGCGTCTACTCCCTGATATCTCTGACTTGAGCCGTTATAGCCGATATAGCCTGTTAATATTCTTTCAAAGCCATTGGTTAGGGTTTCCAATTTGCTATCGAAGCCTACTAAGGTTCCGTAGTTAATATTTGAAACTTTAGGACCGTTTTTAAGGGGGATAGATTCAAAGCTTGCATAGGGTTTTACCCAGATATTATTTTGATAGGAAGGTGTCATTAAGGGGGAGAACACTCCGGTGTTAGGTGCCATTGCATATTTATTTTCTGATTTAAAGGCTGTTCTTTCGATTGACGGGAACATCATGAAGTTATCTGCGTGCTGGAAGGCGTAGTTAAAGGTCTGCATTTGCGTTGCGTAGGCTCCTGCCTGTGTTGTTACAGGGCTTGTTAATACAGCTGGGTTGTAGGCATCGCTGGCATTTCCGCCTGAACCTGACGGACCTCCGCTTCTTGCAAAGGTAAAGAAGCCGTCATCCGGATTGTAAGATACTTCATATTTGTATATTGGTGAATATGCGACCGGAGATATACCGGTATATGCTACATTAGAAGCAATTTCTTTATCAGCAAAGAGCACATTAGTTATTTCTTTTTTAGAATCGTTTAATAAATTTACACCCTGAACATCAATACTGCCTGATACATCACCGTATTCTTTTGCAGTAATACGTCCCATGGTTTCTTTTTGAAGGTCTACGTCAACCGAACCGATAGTAATTTGGGTGGAATTTGAAAATCTGTCAAGGTTGACAGCCTGATTTGCAAAGTGTGCTATATTTAACACTCCGGAATTCAATGCAAGGCTCTTGGAACCTGCAAGATTTGCACCGTCGTTAATGTAGACATTAGTATTATCAATAGTAATATTTGCATTTTTGATTGTATTGTTAAAATAAATTTCACCCGAATCATCACCGGTTATTGCAAGGTTGTATCCTTCTGAAGTACCGTTTATGCCGTCATCAAAAATAATTTTGCCTTTGTTTTCCGTTTTTAAAGTCAAAGTAGTAGGGTCAGACCAGTATTTTGAATTATCAACATATATAGCCTCAGGTGTATTATTTGCTTTGTTACCGCTGAAAATCGAATCAAAATTGTCGGCGACTATATCCATATTACCGGATGTATATATAGCACCGCCTTTAGCTTTACCCTGCTGTGATGTAGCAGTATTGTTTATAAAAGATGAATTTTTTATTACAGTAACCTGTCTGTCTGTGTCAGTTATCATTCCGTCAGGAGAATCCGCACCTGTTTTGTCGTATTCTTCCGCAGCATCTTCTGCAGAATAAGAACTAGTATAAGATTCTTCTTTTTCATGTGTATAAATTCTATCGTTATTGTAAATAGCACCGCCATAAGCATTGCCGGATACGGAAGAAACTTTATTGCCTTCAAATATTGCATTTTCCACTGTTAAAGAGTCCGGACGTTCTTTAAAATACCATGAGCCAAGTGATTCAACTAAAACATCCTCGTCATCTTCATCATATACATTAACGGTTAATTTTAAAACAGAAGCGTCAACAAGGTTGTATATAGCACCGCCGTAAGCATTACCGGATTGCGAAGTTGTGTAGTTGTTTAAAAACTTGCTGCCGTTAACATTGATTACGCTGTTATTGTATATAGCACCGCCATTTGCGTCACCGCTGTTGCCTATTGCGTAGTTGCCGACAAAATCACTGACCATTTTAGTGACTTCGCCTTCATTATCAACGTATATTGCCCCGCCCTGTGCTTTGCCGCTGTCTGTTTGTACATAATTGGCTGCGAAATCGCCTTTTAAGTCGCTGACTAGACCATCTGTGTACAAGCCGCCGCCAAAAGCTTTTTCGTTATCGGATATTGCATAGTTAGCTATAAAGTCGCCTTCTAAAACAGGGATACCGCCTTGCGAATATCTATCCCCCTGATCGTTATACACAGCTCCGCCAAATGCGTGTTTTTCAGTGGATTTTACGTAGTTTCCGATAAAATCGCCTTTCAGTTCATTTATAAATGCGGAGTCATTATTGTTTATAGCACCGCCCTCTGCTTTATCACCGACAGCAACTGCGCTGTTGTTGATAAAGTCGCCTGTTACAGATTCTATAGTGGCTAAGTCGTTATAGATAGCACCGCCATAAGCATGACCGTCAGTTGTTTGGGCGTAGTTGCCGATAAAATTGCCAGTGATGTAGGGTAACTCATTACGAGTGGAGTCATCATTTCTATCATTGTATATAGCCCCGCCATATACGTGTTTTTTCTCTGATTTTACATAGTTGCCGATAAAGTCCCCGCTTATGCCGCCATTTATCATCTGGTCATTATAAATAGCACCGCCTTTTGCATCTTTTTCCGTTGAGCTTGCGTAATTTTCTATAAAATCACCGGTTACAGTACCTATAGAGTAAGAACGATCAGAACTATTACTTGTATATATCGCACCGCCTACAGCCTCACCCTCTATTGTAACTGCATAATTTTTTATAAAATTACCAACTACATTTCCAATATCACACCTATTATTGTATATTGCTCCACCACTAACAGAACCGGTTTTTGAAGCAACGTAATTCTCTATAAAATTGCCAGTTATATTGGCAATTTCACCTGAATATTGACTATAATTTTGATAATAGGAGCTATTACTAATAGCTCCGCCGTATGCTTCGTTATTTTCTGAGTATGCAAAGTTACCAATAAAATCTCCAGCAACATCCAAAATAGCACTGCCATTATTTGATATAGCTCCGCCTGAAGCACTACCTTCTAAAGCTATAGCATAATTGCCAATAAAATCTCCCGTTATATTATCAATATCAGCACGGTTATTATTGTGTATAGCACCGCCAAGAGCCGTACTTGTCTGAGAAGAAGCATAATTGCCGATAAAATTAGCATTGATGTCAGAGATAGACGCTCTATAACCTCCATTATATATAGCACCGCCTCTTGCAGCAGATTGTGATTCCGCATAGTTACCAATGAAATTACCCGTTATATTGCCTATTGTTGTATAAGAGCTACCGGAATTATAAATCGCACCACCGTATGTAGCAGAAGTTGTTGACTGTGCGCTGTTAGATATAAAATTGCTGATAATATCTCCAATCACAGCATTTGTTCCAGAGTTATAAACCCCGCCGCCGTAGGCAGTGCTATCATCAGAGGATACAACATTACCCACAAAGTCTCCTGTTATATTTCCGATGGTTGTACTGTTATTATATATTGCCCCGCCGTATGCGTAATCTCCTGTCACCTCATTTTTAAACCCGACAAAATCATTGTTTACAGGGTTGCCGCTCTGGTCAGTAGTAAGTCGCCCTGGAGCAAGTCTGCTGTCATCAACTTTATAAGTTACCTCATACTTAAAAGCATTGCCTGTGCCCTGAGGATTTGGGGTTGATACGGTAAAAGTTTTAGTTTCACCTGAGGCAATTGAATTACCGTATTCTGTTTGTTTTAATTCAACAGTATAGTATTTAGGCGTTGTTTGTATTGTTGTTACTTCTTTATACTCAACACCTTCAACACGGTCGCTTGCTGCGACTTCTGCACCTGTTGTCGGGTCGTAATATTTGATTACTGTTTCTTTATCATAGAGAGTTATTGTATTTTCCGGCAGATTGTCCGGGTCAGCGTTTTCAACAGGGACAAGTTTATATGCAGATTCAGGATAAGTCTGAGCAGGGTCAGTACCGGGTATTGTTTGACCTTGTAAATTATCAAGAGTGGGCACCGGCGGGGTATTATTCGCCATCACAGGTGCGGCGATGAAGAAGGATAAAGCAAGGGTCAAGGCGGCTGTTTTTAATGCCTTTTGCCAGTGCCAACCCTCACCCAGCCCTCTGTCTTGAAATTGGACGTTTCGGCAAAGCGTGGTTTGCCTGCACATGGGCACTGGGTCTTCGACACGGCGTGCCCGTCCAATTTCGCTCCCATCGGAGAGGGTGAATAAATTTTCTGTCATTCTGAAGCGTTCAGCGTTGCGGTTTTGCAAGGATTGGGTGTGTTCAGAATCTGACCAATTGTTTTTATTGTTTTTAAGGGAAATCTTTTTCATTTCTATATATCCTTTTTGTAATTACTAATTCTATTTATTTTTACGGCTAACATAGTTAGCCGTCTGGGGTTCGGGGCGAAGCCCTGATGGAATACGGTTAGAGATTTTTAAATGAAGGAAGGAAAATTTACCGTACCGAATTTGATATTTTGTGAGTGAACGGAAATTTTCTTTGCTGAATTTTAAAATCTCTTTTGATTAGCGTTCTTTTCTCTTTCTTTGGTTCGTTTCTTTCTCTTTTGGTCGCAAAAAAGAGAAAGAAATGAACATGAAAGAAAAAAATAATTTTTAATTTATTTTTCAAAGAGCATTTTACTTTTTTTATTTGTTCATTTTTTCTTTTTGTTTGCGAGGCAAAAAGAAAAAACGAACCAAAAAAGAAAAACTCGCTTATCAAAACAGACTCTAATGCATTTATCTTCAAAATTTAATTTTTATACAGCACGGAAAAATAAATTTTTCCTTAGCTTACCTCTACTCAAAACGTGCCACAGGCACCTTTCTCGCAGAGTTCTTGCTTAACGAAAATTTTGTGCGTAAATACAAAGAGTCTGTAATCAGCCACAGCGGCAGAGCCGCACACGGCTTACGCCGTAAACTTTTTACACTGCAGTAATGTAGGGTGGGCAAAGCCATAATGCGTGCCCACCGAAATCAATTGTCATTCTGAAGCGTTCATCATTACGGG
>CALUSA010000107.1 GCA_944323275.1 Candidatus Gastranaerophilales bacterium | reverse complement strand
AAAGACGGGAAACTAAGTATAGAGCTAAATTCCGTGTTCTATAACTTGCTTGAAATGCAAAAATCAACAAAAAATAGCATAGACTGGGTTCGAACCAGTGACCTCCCGGGTATGAGCCGAGCGCTCTGACCAACTGAGCTACTATGCCATTTTATTTGTTTCTATTCAATTTTCATTTTAGCTCAGTTGGTCTTAAATCTAAAAGCGGCTCCGCTTTCAGCTCGCCTAGTGAGCTACTATGCCATTTAGTTTGTGGTTATTCTATTTTTATTTTGGCATTCATTATTAAAAATTATAGATTTATAAAAAATGCCAAACTGTAGTCATTATTATTAAATAAACAATAAAAAAATACAATATTTAATTTGTTAAATAATATTAAATACACAATATAAACATAACAAAAAAATTTTATCAGCGGTCTTAAAGCTATTGCTTAAGCCAATATAAAGGTTTTTACATGGAAGTTTACCAGAATTATAAAAAATATCGTGAGTACGTTCCGGAATACAAACAGTGGAAAGAAGAAAGAAATAATCAAGAAGCCAAAAGGCTTGAATATATTAAACGCAACCCTGATGCAGTAAATAAAGACGACCTGCAAAGGAGCAAAGCACTTCTGCATGCCATTGATGTAATGGATGAATACTCGCAAAAAAATGCGGAGGACATGGAGGTAGCAACAGAAATGGCAGCCGGTCAGGCTATTGAAGTAGTGAATATGGCAGGGCTTGGCGCTGGCATGCTGACTATGGCGTTGCCGCCTGTTTCTAAAGGGCTTAACAGCCTTTCTAAAAAATATCCGAAATTAGTATTTCCTATAATGATGATACCGACAGCTATCGGATATGTTGCAAGTATTGTGGCAAGTTTCCCTATTATGGCATGGGCAGCAAAAACGCAGGTCGGTGCTTCCCGTCAGGGGCGTTTTGAAGCAATGAGAAAAGACCTCAACAACCCTAACAGCTTTGCGGTTTTGACCGATGAACAATTAAAACAGGCTCAAAATGATGCCCAAAATATTACGATTCCTGAAGAAAACGAGAAAAAAGATTTAATTAATCTCGGTTTTAAAGATGTTTTTAAAAACCTGAAAAAGCTTGTAAAAAAAGATAAAGAATACGAAAAGCAAAGAGCTGAGTTTGATAAAAAATTAAAAGAAAACGAAAAACATTTTAATGATTCGCTAAGCGAAAAAGATATCCAAAAAGCAAAACGTGACCGGCAGCTTTTGACAAAACTGGTTGAAAAAATTGATATAGCTTCGCAAGATTATGCAGAAAACGTTGAAATGGCAACAAATTTTGCTAACATCGCAGCTATCGGCAGCGGCTTTTTGACAGGTTGGATTGCCAATAAAATATTGAAGCTGCTAAAACTCAATCAGGCTGCGGGCTATGCCAAAACAATACCTTATGTTGTAGGTGCCGGAGTGTCAATTGTTTCAGCTGTTTATTCAGCAAAAATCCAAAAACAAGCCTCTCGCATAGGTCGTTTTAAAGCAAGACAGGAGCTTATGAATAACCCGGACATGCTTGTGTATGTTGATGACGAAAAAGCTTCGCAAATCAAAGACGCAAAACCCCTCGAAGAAAAGAAAAAGCCGAACATGTTTAAATTTCTTCTGCAGGTCATCAAAGATAATAAAGAATATGAACAATATAAAAAAACAAAAGGAATAAAAGACAAAAAACTGCATAAAGCCATTGAAAAACTTCAATTGACGGATGAGCAGCTTAAAGAGGCAAAAGCATTGCAGCAAAACACCTTCAAAACCTTTAATGCTGTTGATGAAAAATCACAAACTTACGCCGAAAGCGTCGAGGCTCTGGGGCAAAGTATTCAGATGCCAGTGGCTATGGTTGGTTCGTTACTCGGTATGGGGATAGGCTTTTTGCTTAACAAAAAATCTATGAAAAACCTCAAAAATATTAAAGAGTCGCAATTGAGTTCTGTTATATTGAGTGCTGTTTCTAAAGTTGTCGGCGGCATAGTTGTCGGTTTGCTGCCTGTATTTGCACTGGAATACTATATTACAAAAGAACAGAAGAAGGCTTCTCGTGTTGCAAACATGCTTGCAATAAAAGATTTAAACGATTACAGGCACTTTGTTGATTACAACAATCTGTCTAAAGCTCAGCCGCCTGCAGAATCAGCCGCCGTAAACAGCAGTATGGTTGCAGTGTCCCGAAAACCACAAAGTCTGTTGGAGCAATTGAACCAAAAATATAAAGAAATGTAAGTTTTGTTTAACAAAAGTAACAATATTGGGCTAATTTTGCTGTTTCTTGACTTTAAAAACTATACAGCACAAGCCTTTTGAAAAAAATTATCATATTTTCCGTTTAGTATAGATTTACAAAAATTTTACAAACTGTATCAGCAGCTTTTATTAATTGATATAACAGTTATATCAAGTGTGAAAATTATGGATAGGATACGTTATTTGGGTATTGTTAAAATTTCGTTGAATTTTGAAATATATCAATTCTGGAAAAATTTGTTTATAAATCTTATAAGTAATTTTGTAAACAACACAAACAAATCTCAGGCGAAACTCATTGAGTTTTTAGGTTTGAAAGATAAAAACGGTAAAACCATACATTTCGGTGATATTCTGGCAGACAGCCGCAATAATCTTTTAACCCCGGTTTGTGAAATAGAAAACGGCGAACATATATTGTTTTTTAAGCCGGTGCAGCATCTGGATAAAAAAATGAGCATAGGCTGTAAATCTACATACAGCAATACATTGGAAATTGTCGGCAATATCTACACAAATTGCCGTAAAAAACAAAAACATAAAATTATGATTTTGCTGCAGCAAAAAAGTATTTGCGTCAATACTTCCGGCGAATATTGCTATGTTAAAACAAATGATATCAAATAATACACAAACTGTTTTTTAATGTATAATTGATACGGGTGAGTGTATGACATCAAATGTTTTAATTGCAATAAAAAATCTTGTTAAAAATCCGGTATTATCTATCTGTGCGCATTACTCCGGCAGAAACAGGGCTAATGCTGTTGGTGATGCTTTAGAAGAATACATAAAAGATTTATTTGCAGATACAATATTTTGTGATGATGAATATAAAAAAATATCTATTTATAATGAAATATTTTCATATACAGGCAATCAAAATAATCCTCCTGATATTATGCTTAAAAATGGAGATGCAATTGAGGTAAAAAAAGTACAGGGGAATGCCAAAAGTCTAGCTTTAAATAGTTCTTATCCTAAAGACAAATTGTATTCTGATAGTACAATGATTACCGCTCATTGCAGAAAGTGTGAAACCTGGTCTGTAAAAGATATTATTTATGTTGTCGGCAATACTGACGACAATTGTTTAAAAGAGCTATGGTTTGTTTATGGAGATTGTTATTCTGCAGATAAAAAAATATACGAAAGAATTAAAAATACAATCATTGCAGGTTTGCATTCCATAACAGATATAGAATTAACTGAAACAAATGAACTTGGAAAAATAAAAAGAGTTGATCCTTTAGGAATAACAGATTTAAGGGTAAGAGGGATGTGGTCTATTTTCCATCCACAAAAAGTTTTTGAGTATTTGCCTAAAAAAAATATAGCTTCAAAATTTAAGTTTTATTGTATTATGAAACGTGAAAAATATGAGTCTTTTACTAAACAAGATAAACAAAATTTGTTAAATTTAGTAGATAATAAAACTTTTTTTATAAATGATTTAAAAATCAGAAATCCTAATAATCCTGCAGAATTATTAGATGTAAAATTTTTGGAGTTTTATTATGGATAAGAAAATCGTAAGTTTATTTTCAGGTGCAGGCGGATTGGATAAAGGCTTTGAACTGGCAGGATTTGATATTATCTGGGCAAATGAATTCGATTCAACAATATGGGAAACCTTTGAATATAATTTTCCTGATACAAATCTTGATAAAAGAAGTATAAGAGATATTCCAACCGAAGAAATTCCTGATTGTATCGGTATTGTCGGTGGTCCTCCTTGTCAGAGCTGGTCGGAAGCCGGTGCTTTAAGAGGAATTAACGATGCAAGAGGACAGTTATTTTATGAATTTATACGAATATTAAGGGCAAAAAAGCCGCTTTTCTTTTTGGCTGAAAATGTTGAAGGAATGCTTGCTCAAAGACATTCCGAAGCTCTTGCCAATATCCAAAATTTGTTTAGAGAATCAGGATACAATTTAAGTTTCAAGTTAATTAATGCCAATAATTATAATGTTCCTCAAGACCGAAAACGTGTAATTTTTGTCGGATACAGAAACGATTTAAATATGACTTTTGAATTTCCTCAAGAATCATATTATAAACCTGTTTTAAAAGATGCAATCTGGGATATAAAGACTTCTGCAATACCAGCAAAAGAAAAAAATTATACAAACGGCAAAGATTGTTTAATACCGAATCATGAATACATGATAGGTGGATTTTCTACCATATATATGTCAAGAAACCGTGTAAGAAGCTGGGATGAACCATCTTTTACTATTCAGGCAGGCGGGCGTCATGCTCCGTTACACCCTCAAGCCCCAAAGATGTTATTTGTTGAACAAAACAAACGAGAGTTTGTAAAAGGCAAAGAAAATTTATACCGCAGGTTATCAATAAGAGAATGTGCCAGAATTCAAACATTTCCTGATGAGTTTATATTTAAATATGTTAATCTTGCAAATGGCTATAAAATGGTTGGTAATGCCGTACCTGTAAATATGTCTTATGCTCTTGCCTGTAAAATAATGCAGGATTTAGAAAAATATTTTAATAAGATTAGAGAAACAAATAAACAGCCGGTGAGTGTATAAACGCCGGTTTATTGTTCTGGTTCATTATTGAGAGATAACTTGCAATAAAAGTATCAGCAAATACAATTGATATTAGCTGTCAATGTTGACTGCGGATAAAATTAAATAGAATAAATGGAGCGGTGTCCGAGTGGTTTAAGGTGCAAACCTGGAACGTTTGTGCGGGGGCAACTCCGCCGGGGGTTCGAATCCCCCCTGCTCCGAATTTTAAAATTTTGACCCGAAAGGGTCTTTTTTGCTGTATAAGGAGGATAAGAACCCCGCAAGGTAAAGCCTTGTTAAGTTTTTTAGTGAATAGAGATGGTGTATTTAATGTCCGGTTTCTAATGCAGTCAAATCTCAAAATGTCATCCCTGGTCGGAACATGTTTCAGTCCGCAGCAAGGTTGCAGTAATCAGTTTCGGATGCGCTAAATCACAGATTTGTCACATACCGCTCTTTCAAAATCAAATAAATTTTCGTGTTCAATTAATGTCCTATTGCTGCTTGTTGGGCTGAAACCATAACCTATAATCTAATTTGTAAACGTATCAGTTGCTTTATTGTTATAAATTTTATATTTTTATGCTATTTTCATTTTATGCAAAATAAGATTTTATACATAATCGCAGGAGCAAATGGTAGCGGAAAAAGCACCTTGGCAAGTGAACTTTTGCCGTCATAAAATCTAAGATTCTTAAATGCAGATGAAGTCGCAAAAGAAATTTGTCCTGAAAATATTGAAAGTGTAAAAATAAAAGCAGGCAAAATTGTTTTGAAAAGACTTGAAAAATTGTTAAACAGCCAAAAATCTTTTGCAATATAAACGACTTTAGCCGGTAAAAATCATATAAAAACTATTCAAAAAGCCAAGAATTTAGGTTATTATACAGTTTTAATTTATTCTTATCTGGATAGTCCGATTTTATGTGAAAACAGAATTAAAATCAGAGTATTAAGCGGCGGACACAATATTCCCCAAAATGACATAATAAGAAGATTTTACAGAAGTAAAGAAAACTTCTGGAATACATATAAAGACCTGGTTGATGAATGGAATTTGTTCTATAATGGTACATCAGAGTATATTTTAGTGGCTCAATCCAGCGATAGTAAGATTGAAATATACAACGAAAATTTGTATAATGAATTTACAAAGGATTTTAAATAATGACAAAGTTATCTGAAAAA
>CALUSA010000106.1 GCA_944323275.1 Candidatus Gastranaerophilales bacterium | reverse complement strand
ATAGAAAGCGAGTTAAACGAATACAGAGAAGAAATCGAACAACTAAAACTACAAGCCGACGAGTTATTAGGCGATACAAGTGTGTTAAGAGAACAGATAGAAAAGCTGATGAAAGAAAACAACACACCTGAGGTACACACACTGGACAACAGGCTTGCATGTATTGAGTATGATGTTTACAAGTTGATTGATAAAATTGAAGCGTTGAATATTGATACGATTAGTGCTTCTGTTATACAGAGGATTGAAGAAAAAATTGAAAACATATCTAAAACTATTAGTAGATATATAAGTCAAGTTGAAATATTTAAGAAAGAAGCAATAGATAACGCTGTTGATAAATTAGAAATAATTGGTGAGGATGCAGTTGCTTTATTTAGATTATCTTCAAGCAAGTTTCAAAAAGGGACAGAATATATAAAGAAAAATGGGAAAATGTATAATAAAATTTCTGAGATAAATGATGAAAAACTAAAAGAAGATGTTTTAAAAAAAGTTAAACAGCAATTAAAACAAAACGATTCACGTGGTATTATTCTAAATAAAAACAGTTCTTTAGCACAAAATGTGATAAAATCACCTCGATTTAAAAATTATATAAAAGATAATATTGAAAAATTAATAAAAAATAAGCATTTGCCTGATGATAATTTGACGTTTACTCCTATTATAAATTCTAATTTAAATCTTTTTGGTGCAATACATCGATGTTCAATAAGAAATATCCGTCTAGAAAATGATTTAATTAAAGCAGAAATAATAGATACAGTTGACTATAATGAAGGGGAAATGACTGTAGCAATATTTAGATACTTGCAAGAAACTGGTCAATTAGAAAATTTTTATTTTGTAATTGAATTAGAAGTGCCCTTATCAGACTTTATTAAGAACAAATAATATTGCAAAACAAAGAAGAGTATAAAAAAAGACTCTTCTTTGTTATTATGATTTTTATGAAACATCTTTTATTAACTTTTTCATTTCTTATATTAAATATAATATTAAGCAGTAATATAATTTGGGTAATTGGGTACTTATTAATTTTGTTTCTATTTATATCCCCATCTCAGCCGGTTTCTAATATATTATTAATTTGTTTTTTTGTATTTTTACAAATTTTGGCATTAGGAAAACTTTTTTTATTTCCCTTTTTATACTTGTCTATTACAAAAAAGAAAAACTTAGAGAAATTTTTCAATAAAAAATATATTATCACAATACTTTCATTGGCTTTGTTAATTGACTGTATTTTCATATATATGTGGCATAAATTTAATTTTTATATACTGCTTTTCTATATTTTATCATTAGGTGGAGTTTTTATCTGTTATTTATCTTTGATTGTTTGGTTTAAAATTGCAAATTTAATGAATAAATCATGATAATAGCAGGTGGGCACACTCCGTTTTGCCCACCCTACGAACTATTTTAAAAATACCTAGGAAAGAATGGATTAATTATTAAAATTATGAACAGTTTTATAGTATTTTATAACCCTGTTTGGTATTATTAATATATGAAAAAGGTTTTTTATTTAGTGTTCGGGATTCTAAATTTTTTGCTAACTCCCATCATACCAATATCGTTAGTTTCTTTTATTGTAATTTTTATTGCAATAAATAACCATTCTAATAATGGATTTATTTTAAGAGATTACCTTTTAATATTTTTTCTTAGCATTTTTTTGCTTTTGTACTATATTTTAAGATTATTTATTTTCCCTTTAATTTACACATTCTATAACAATCCATATATTAGCAAATTTTTTGAAAGAATAAGTAAAGAAAAAGCTTTTAAAAATAAAGTTTTATTGCTTTCATTTTTAGCTGATATGGCTATTATTTTGACTTTTTTATCAGAAGTATTTTTTACTGACATACGTAATTTTTTATCTGGTTTTATATTATATTCTTTAATTGGCGGCGGTGGAGTTACTTTGAGTTATTTATCTTTGATTGTTTGGTTTGGTATTACAAAAAAATATAATAAGCAGTGATAAATTTCATAATAAAAATTATCGAAATCATATACAACTAACTTACATACACAAGGGTTGCCTGATGTAATCTTTTTTTTAGGCAATCCGCAATTATCAAAAAGAAAGGAGTTCCTATGTCAGGTACACAGGACGAAATTTTTGCTGCAAAAAATCCGCAAGAAATTTTGCAGCCAGTTCAGGCAGGTTCTGAACAAATTATTAAAGAATCGGCTCAGGAAGCCGAAAATTTGCAGGAAAAAGAACTTACTCCCGCACAAAAAATGGATTTGCTCTTGAGAGGGCATTCCCCTGCGCAAATGAAAAAAGAAATCGAAAAGCTCCGCAAAGAAGCCGCAAAGTATAGGACTTCTTCCAAAAAAGAAGAAGAACAAAAGCTTGCACTTCAAACCAGAGCACAGGAAATCCAAAACGAGCTTGACGCTTTAAAACAAGAACACAAAAACCTTACTGTCATAAGAAAACTTGACAGGGCAGGCTGTATAAAAAGCGAGCTTGTGGCAAAGGATATCCCTGACAATCTGGAATCCTCAGAAGAACTGGACAAATTTATCGAACAGTATAAAGAGGAAAACGGATTTCTTTTTCAGGCGAGCAAAAACAATAACCTTGGCGGGACGTTTAAAACCTGCACTACAAAAGTACTTACACCTTCCCAGCAGATGGATGCTTATATCCGTGCTGCACTGGGGCGTTAGTATTTTGAAACTATCACATTAACAAACGAAAGGAAAACAAAACATGACATTAGATGCTAAACTTATTGCACGTACAAACGCAGAAGCCTTGATTCCGGTAGAAACATCAACAGAAATTATTAAGGAAGTTCCTAAAGCTTCTGCGGCTTTGCAGTTGTTTAAACAGCTGCCTAACATGAGCGCAAAACAAAAAACTTTGCCGATTGCCTCAACTTTGCCGACCGCTTACTTCTTAAACGGCGACACGGATATGAAAAAGACAACAAATGCAGAATGGGATAAATTAACCCTTACAGCTGAAGAAATTGCCGTAATCGTACCTATCCCCGAGGCTGTTTTTGATGATGCACAATACTCTATGTGGGACGAAATCAAACCTCAAATCGTTGAGGCGTTCGGCGTTGCTATTGACGAGGCAGTGTTCTTCGGCGTTAACAAACCGTCTTCTTATCCGGAAGCTATTGTTACACAGGCTATTGCCAAAAACAATAAAGTCGAAATCGGTACAAATGAAGACATTGCCGGTGACATAATCGGAGAAAACGGGGTTATGGCAAAAGTTGAGGCAGCAGGCTATAAAGTAACAGGTTTCTATGCTGACAGCACTTTAGAGGCAAAATTTAGAAACCTCAGAGATAAAAATAACCAGCTGCTTTATACCCCGGGCTTGACGTCCGAAATGCCTGTCAGCCTTGTTGGCAGACCTATGATGTATGACGAAACAGGTATCTTTGACAGCACAAAAGCTTTGCTTGTTGCCGGTGATTTTACAAAGGCTGTTTATTCAATACGTCAGGATATTACATACAAGGTTCTTGATCAGGCAATAATTCAAAACACAGACGGTACAATCGCTTACAACCTCGCCCAGCAGGATATGCTTGCGCTGCGCTGTGTAATGAGATTGGGTGTTCAGGTCGCTTCACCTGTCAACAGAAAAGGCGGAACAAACCGTTATCCGTTTGCTGTTTTGACACCTAAATCATCAACTTAGTTTGTAAACACACTATTTAGTACAAATTAAAATTAAAAAGGCCGTACGGTTTGACGGGGAAATCACAAAAGATTCCCCGTCTTTTGTATGGCGGAAAGGATAAAAATGACTATCACTTTATATCAAAACTCGCTTGTGACATTAGAAGATGCACAGTGCTATTTTGATGAAAGATATGATTCCGCTGACTGGTATTCGCTAAAACAAGAGGAACAGGAAAAACTGCTGATAAGCGCAAGTAAAAAAATCAGCCGTTTTGATTTTGTCGGCTCGCAGCAAAGTGCAACCCAGCCGCTGGCATTCCCCAGAGATTACGAAATGCCTCAGGATATAAAAGATGCGGTTTGCGAAGAAGCCTACTCTCTCATAAACAGTCAGGACGCAAATATTCATAAAAAGAATATGGAAAACAATATTTCATCAATTTCGCTCGGGGCAGGGTCGGTATCTTATAACGCAGCGTCCGTAACTTTTGAAGCCAATCAGCTAACAAGTTCGACTGCACGTTATCTTGTCAAAAAGTGGGTTAAAAAAGGTTATCCGATAGATTTAGCCTGAAAGATGAGGTAAAAATGGGATACTACACAGATATGCTCGTTAACAAAGCTGTCTTAAAAACCGTAAACGGCACGGATGAAAACGGACGCCCCAACATTATCGCCCTTGAAGAAATCGATTGCAGGTTAGAGATGAAACACTCTCTGACGGTTAATGCTCAGGGTCAACAGCTTGTTTGCTCGGGGCGTCTTTATACGGAAGCTGTCGTTAAAGTCGATGATATCTTAGAAATCAGAGATAAGGTGTTTAAAGTCGTTAATGTAAACCCTTATTACCCGCTTGCAAGTAATGTTTGCGTTATCAATGAAGTTTACTTTGCATAAAAAAGGAGTTACAAAAATGATTTTAGATGACTTAAAAAACTTTATCGTCCAAAACTCGCTTGCTGACGAAGCTTTGATAAAGTACGATTACGACTCGTCAAAGGGCGATGACGTAATTGTCTTGAATCTTTATGACAGCCGACCGTGTGATTTAGCCAGACGTTCGGGCATAAAAATAACAATAAAATTATCAGATTTAGAACTTTGCCGTGATACGTGTTTTGCGCTGCACGACCTGTTGTTTCCGCAGGACAGTTTTCAAAAAGCAATAACAATAAACGGCAAAACAATGCATGCAACACTAAACAGCGGACCTTATTATCTTGAAAAAGATTCATCAAAAAGGCACTGCTATGTGCTTGATATAACAATAACTTACAACAGATAGGAGAATAAAATGGCACTTAAAACCGTAACAAAATTATTCGGCGTCGATGACGCAAAACTGTTCCCCGTAACAGAAGACTCGGAATCCAAATTTACCTGCGGCACGGGTATTGACCTGCCGGGGGTAAGACAGATTTCTTTGACTTATGAAATCGAAGAAAAGTCTTTAACAGGGGACGAAAAGGTACTTGATGTATCTAACAAAATTAAATCCGTCACTTTTAATATGGAATACGCAAAACTCAGTCTTGAGGTTCTGGCGCAATTGACCGGCGGAACTTACTCTACCTCGGGTCAAGACGATACAGAAGTCGGCACTTTCACATTTGGCGGAGGCGATTTGCCTAATTATTTCCAGCTAAAAGCCCAGATACTCGACACCAGCAACGACGGCGGCGATATACATTTTTGTATTTACAAAGCCAAGGCAACCGCTATCCCTATAAACGGTGTGCAAAACGATTTTGCGACTTTGACCTTTGACGGCAGAGGCGTTTATACAGAACACGAATTCGGTACAGAAGGCAACAAGCAGACAAAACTAATGGATATAGAAATCCACGCCAAGGCGCAGGATTTGTCTGCTACACAAGACACAGGCAGTGTTTAATGTTTAATTTTTGTCAGTGTCTTTAAAAAGGATTCCCCCCGCAGTCCGAGGGTGTGCACTTGTTACACCGTTGGACTTATCCGGGGGCTTCCCTTTTTATACTGAATAAGATTAATTCACTAAGCAAAGCAGGTAGGATGCGGTAAATCTATGAGCATCAAAAACAAGCAGATTTTTACCAATCCGACAAAAATCTGTTACACAAATGTAAATTAATGTAAAAATCACACTAAAATCCCTAAAGTTTATCCCAAATAAGCCGAAAAAATAAATTGAGTAAACAACAAAGGATAGGGTAATATTATGGGTAATAATAAGTTAGTCAAAACACTTTGTATAGCAGCTTTTTTAGGTGCAATAAGCTTTAGTACACAAACAGCGTTTGCGGATAACGTGCCGACTCCGACACTGGACTACCTGAATAAACAGGGCA
>CALUSA010000105.1 GCA_944323275.1 Candidatus Gastranaerophilales bacterium | reverse complement strand
AATTTCCGTTCCGTGTTACAGCCTTGATGGATAACGCCGGCAGAAAGACTATCGGTGAGTTAAGAGGCGGTTTAATGCTGCAGGCTGACAGTTTATTTAAACAGCGTGACAGACTTACATTAGGTTCTTACGCAAGCAGGCACTCTGTTACACCGTTTGCGGATTACAATATACCCGTAAACAAATACGACGGCAGAGTCGGGTTCCTGTTCTCCTCAAGCTATGCGCAGATAGGCGAAGGTCCGTACAAAATATTTGATATTGAGAGCCGTTCTTACAACTACTCTTTATACTACACCCATCCGTTAATCAGAAAACCTAACTTTGAATTAAACGGATATGTCGGTGCAAACTACAAACAGGCAGCAACTTCTTTTGGCGGTTACACTATAAACACCGATAAAATAGCCAGTGTAGAAGCTGCATTAAACGCAAGATTAGATACCAAAAAGGGTATCTGGTATTTGAATCAGGGGGCATATCAGGCATTTCCGCTTTTTGATGAAGATTTAAAATACTTTAAATACACTGGTAGTTTAATCAGGCTGCATGATTTCGGTCACGGCATTGTCGGACAGTTGAGAGGTATGTATCAATTCTCGCCTCAAGATGTAATCCCGTATATTGACCAGTTTCAGGCAGGCGGTCTTGCTACGGTAAGAGGATATTCTGAAGGTCTTTTAATAGGGCGTTCCGGCTACATAATCAGCACGGAGCTTTTATTCCCTATTGCGCCTCAAAAAATTACCATCAAACGCAAAAAAGAAAAGAAACAGATTCCGTTTATCGGCAGCTATGTTAAAGCCCTTGCGTTTGTTGACCATGCCGGAGTTTACCCGTTCAAAGGCGAAGGTCCAGGGGCAAGAAGTTATAATCAGGCGGATTATATGCTCAGTATGGGTCTTGGTTTAAGAATATCGCTTCCGGGTGACGCAACAGCCAGATTATACTGGGGCTGCCCGCTTATGCACAACCCCAATGAGGTCTATTACAGAAACCCGAGATTCAGTTTTGAAATTTCACTTTCGCCTGATGTAGACAAAATTTTGCAATACAGAAAGACTTTAAGAAACAAAGAAAATCTGTAACAACTGATTTTGTAAACAAACGTCAAAAGCCGGCAAGTTTATAGATTGCCGGTTCTTATACAAATAAAAACAGACAATAAAGAGGGCGGAGGTATTTTTCCGCCCCATTAAATTAAAACGGTAATTGTTTTTTAAAATCTAAAATCACGTTCTCCGTGTTCGATTTTAACAAGATCTTCAGCGACTGCAGTTTTTATTTTTTCACCGCTTTCGAGAATTTCCATTTCCTTCTTAATAAAATTTTCCCCTAAAGCTTTTGTTTCCGGCGAGGCATAATCTTCAAGGTACTCTTTCAGCGTAATAATAGCGTTCGGATGGCAAAAATTATGGATTTGCTGCTGTTTGCAGACTTCCATAAACCTTTCGCCTGTTCTGCCCGCACGATAACAAGCAGTACAGAAGCTCGGCAAATACCCGAGTTGCATAAGCCATTTTATAACTTCATCAAGAGGTCTTCTGTCAGAAATATCAAACTGTGCAGAATCCTCACTATCAGGCATCGGGTTAAAGTAACCGCCTACACTGGTTTTAGAACCGCCTGACATTTGTGAAATACCGAGTTTTAAAAGTCGTTCTCTGCATTTTTCCGACTCTCTTGTAGAAATAATCATACCTGTATATGGAGTTGCAATACGTATGCAGGCAACGATTTTTGCAAAGGTGTCATCGTCAATGCCGTTATCAAACGCAGACGGGTCAATATCATCTGCTTTTTTGATACGGGGCACGCTTATTGCGTGAGGACCTACCCCGAAGGCAGCTTCTAAGTGTTCGGCATGCATCATTAATGCGGTAAACTCATATCTGTACAATTCCAAACCGAACAATACCCCGAGGCTTACATCGTCAATACCTGCTTCCATTGCCCTGTCCATAGCCTCTGTATGGTAGGCGTAATTGTGTTTCGGTCCTGTCGGGTGTAGTCTTTCGTAGGTTTCTTTGTTATAAGTTTCTTGAAACAGAACATAAGTACCAATGCCGGCTTCGTGCAGTTTTTTATAATTTTCAACGCTTGTTGCAGCAATATTAACGTTTACACGACGGATTGCACCGTTTTTATGTTTTACGGAATATATTGTTTTTAAAGATTCCAAAATGTATTCAATAGGATTGTTAACGGGATCTTCGCCTGATTCAATTGCCAGCCTTTTATGTCCCATATCCTGCAGGGCAATTACTTCGTTTTTAATTTCCTCCTGTGTCAGTTTTCTTCTCGGAATATGTTTGTTCTGATGGTGATAAGGGCAATATACACATCCGTTTACACAATAGTTTGAAAGATACAGCGGGGCAAAAAGAACTATTCTGTTGCCGTAGTAATCCTGTTTAATTTCCATAGCAAGATCGTAGATTTCTTTGTTTTTTTCTTCTATTTCGCAATCCAGCAAGACAGCGGCTTCTCTGTGCGTAAGCCCTTTTTTTAATTTTGCTTTGGCTAAAATTTTATCAATAAGCTCAATGTTGTTTTTGTTTTGCTGTGCGTATTCTAAAGTGTCTAAAACTTCTTCATGACAGATAAATTCTTCTGCCCTGTGTGATTTTGGATTATACATCGTACACCTCCCCCTATCTGTAATTATAATTATATCACGCAGAGAAAATATCGAACTCAAAAATTATTGTCTGCTATTTTTCATTCAGACAGATGTGTTTTTTTGCTTCAAAAATATATATAAATATTATGTGGCTGGCTACACATTAATCTTCAAAAGTTTCTTTAATTAATATTACCCCATTAAAAATTTAATCTAAAAAATAAAGATTAAGTTATGTAAAAAAATAGCTATAATTATAAAAAAAAGTGTTATTTTTTCCTAAAAACGGGAATTAATAAAATATAACCCAGTATTACAGAAAATGAGGACAAAGTATGAAAAACACCAAAAAACGAGGCTTTTCTCTTGCCGAGGCTCTTATAGCAATGGTGATAATAGGTATTGTTGCTATGCTTGTTCTGCCAGGATTAAGAAAATACTCCTCTAAACATGCTTTTGCAACACAGTTGAAAAAGGATTATTTGACTTTGAACAATTCTTTAGATTCTGTTTTTGTAGACGATGTTACGATTGATATTGAAGAAATGGGCGGTACAAAGTTTTTTACCGATAAAATCGTACCGACTTTAAGTGCGGTAAAGTATTGCAACGCAAGTAATATGTACCAATCAGACGGCGAAAACCAACGAGGTTGTTTAGCCGATGATATAGAAGGTCTTGAAAGCACATATAAACCTACTAATGCAGTAATTCTCGCTGACGGTTCAACAATCGGCAACAATGAAATGATATATGTTGTTGACGTAAACGGTCCGCAGCTTCCCAACATTGTCGGTGCGGATGTTTATATGTTTGAATTAAGAAAAGTAAAAGCAGATTATCTTGACCCTGATGTTGATACAGGTGAAATGAATACAGCAGGCACACTCGCTATGCTGACACCCGTGATGAACGGTGTTTTAACAGGCGTTAATAATGCATTAATACCGTCTGCTTATGCTGCTGTAAACAATAATCGTCCAATACAAGACCACTTCCAACAGGCTGAAAATGTTGTAGGCGGCGGCGGAGGAGGCGGCGGAAGCAGACCGTCATCAAGCACTTCATCCTCCGGAAGTTCATCATCAAGCAGCTCATCAAGCTCTAGCTCAAGCTCAAGCTCCAGTTCCAGCTCAGGCGGTCTGCTGGATCCTAGCAAACCAATACATAGACCGGATCTTTGCATTATCGGTGACCCGAGCTGTGACCCTAATGCAGGCGGTGATGATGACGGCGGCGGTTCCGGCAGTTCCGGAGATACTTCAGGAAGCACTTCAGGCAGCACATCAGGTAATGGCGGCAATGTCGGTACCTCAGGCGGTATCGGTGTAGGCAGCTCAGGAGGTGTCAGCGGTGATGGAAACGGTGACGTTAACACAGATCTCGACAGCACTGAAGGTGATGATGCAGCCGGCGGCGGCTCATCAGGCGGTACCTCGGGCGGTACCTCGGGCGGTACTTCAGGTGCTACCTCAGGCGGCACCTCGGGTGCTACATCCGGTGGCACATCAGGTGCTACCTCAGGCACTACCTCCGGTAGCTCATCCGGTAGCTCATCGGGTAGTTCATCCGGCGGCGGTGATTCTCAATCTGAAAACACAGGTGTAACACACACCGCAGGTTGGAGATTTGTACCTATAGGTGCAGCAAAAACCGTTATGGATAACAATTGGAAAATTGAAGACTGGGATTAACCTCATACTTAACACCTGCACCCTTTGATATTTTCAAAGGGTGCTTTTTTGTGAATGTAAAACATATCAATCCACAGGGCAAAACCTGTTCTACATTCTCATAAGCCCGGGGCTGCAGATTATTTTAAACTGCCGTTGCTTATTTCTTGCCACAATCTGTCTAAAGCCTGTAGTTTAATTCTTGTTTCTGCGTCAGACAATATCTGTTCTATTGCTGCTTTATTAACATCTGTAAGCTTATACGAAAATTCACTTGATTCATCACCGCCGGCTTTATGTGACAGTTCATGCAATGCTGTTTCCAATACTTCACTGAATTTTGCATTTTTAAAATATTCTTTATCTATCCAGAAACCTTTTGACCTTCCTGAGTCAACTAACGCTTCTGCCAGCACTGTTTTATTTAATTTATTTTCCTTAGGTCCGGATTTGTCAAACAGAAATATTTTTGTATCAAGTTCTTCTGCATCAAAATGTTTTCTTTTAAGAGAATCAGCAAGTGCGTTAATTGCTTCTTTAAGTATAAAAATTTTCTTTGTCTGAATCGCACTCGGAATAACAACATCATGAGCTCTTGCATCGCCTATCAAATCTCTTATTGTCTGCATACCAAGTCTGGTAAATGCGTCATGGCATACATTATAACCGTTTCTACCCAAATCCGATACAATATCAATGCTTGCATCAGAATAAGCAACATATTTTGAAGGGAAGTTTATATGAACGTCAGTATGGTCCCAATAGTTAACCCAATTCAAGAATTTAATTAAAAAATAATCCATTGGTGTATAATTACTAAAATTTTTCTTACGCCAGTATGGTTCAAGTGCTTTTATCATATTAACTTTGTCTGTGAATGTCATCCGTTTGTCTTTTGTCAGCCATATAGCTATGGATTCAAAATCATCTGCATTTAATGAGATTCTGTCCCTTGACGGATCAAGTATATCAACAGGAGGTTTTTCTTTTAAAAAAAGCACAATTTCCTTTAGTCCGTCATAATCATTATTAAATTCAAAACGCTGCCCTGAGATATACACGCCGCCTTTTTCTCCCTTAGGCAGCAATTTTATGCCTATTAATTCATTTTCAAAGTCAGGACATTCAAAGTGAGTATTATTTGAATGGTAAAAACGATTTATGCTTTTTTTGAAAGTTTCAAGCAAACTTTTATCAGATGTTTCAAATTCAACATAGTTTCCGTCAAATCTGTCTACTTTATCTAAAGAATACGACAGAACACGTTTGTCTGACAAATCTCCTTTGCGAAAACGGTAAGTCAATTTCCAGTTATCCGAACCGATTCTTACCTCATCAGTGCCGGCATCTTTTAAAAGTTTCAATACAGACATTTTTAAACCTTCTCCGTAATTACCGGCAGCTTTTGCATTATCACGTTTTGTGGTTTCTCCGATATAGACAGCTTTGTCAGCAGTATAAGTACTATCCCCTTTTATTCTTATTTTGTACTTGCCGTTTGTCTGCGGAGTAAAAGTTAAATGAACTCCGTCCAAGGTTTGTCCGTGCCCGTCATAAAAATTTTGCAGCACATCACGAGCTATTTTGTCATTATTCCATTGTACGGAATCCGCATAGCTTTCGGTAATATTTGTCATTTGATTTTTTACCGGAGTAAACTCCTTGCTTTCTACACGTGTAATGGTCATCTCGGAAGATTCCGGCAATTTGAAATCAAAACTGCCGTCAGGCAAAATTTCAGGAATATCAAGCTTTTGCATGCCTGCTCTGTTTGAAGTACCTGCATAATCCGGCAGCTCAACCGCATCCTCGAAAGTTTTGGCACTGCCTCTGCC
>CALUSA010000104.1 GCA_944323275.1 Candidatus Gastranaerophilales bacterium | reverse complement strand
CCAAGAAGTATGAAATCCGCAGGATATTTTATGCTTGTCTGTGCACGTGAAATAACAACCTCGCCGTCTTCTAATGGTTGACGTAAAACCTCGAGAACCTGACGTGGAAATTCAACAATTTCATCAAGGAATAAAACGCCTCTGTGCGCAAGTGTAATTTCACCCGGTTTAGGACGTGAACCGCCGCCGATAATACCCACTGCAGAAGCCGTATGATGAACAACTCTGAAAGGACGTTTATTTATAAGAGGAGTATCACTGTGCAAAAGCCCTGACACGCTGTAAATTTTTGTCAGCTCAAGTGCTTCCTCAAGCTCAAGCGGAGGTAAAATTGAAGCAAAACTTTTTGACAAAAGAGTTTTGCCTGACCCCGGCGGTCCTGTCATCAAAATATTATGTCCGCCTGCTGCAGCTATTTCCAATGCCTTTTTAGCTTTTATCTGTCCTTTTATATCTTTAAAATCAAATTCATAATGAGTTGTTGTATATTCGTTTAAATAATCCTCTATATCAACTTCACAGGTTTCCAGCTCTTTTCTGTTTTCGGATACTGCACAAAAATGTTTTACAACATCCCCGAGCGTATCAGCACACAAAACTTTTATATCAGGCACAAGTGCCGCCTCTTTAGCATTTTCACGTGGCACAACAACCTGTTGAATATTCAAATCTTTTAACCCTGAAACTATCGGTAAAATCCCGTTAACAGCTCTTATTGAACCGTCTAAAGATAACTCTCCGAGAAATGCCGTATTTTTAATTAACTGTTCATCGATTATTCCGTCACGTGCAAGTATTCCAACAGCAATAGGCAGGTCATAATTTGTACCTTCTTTTCTTATATCTGCAGGGGCAAGGTTAATTACAACCTTTTGATTAGGAAAAGTATAGCCGGAATTTTTTATAGCGGAGCGGACTCTTTCTTTTGCCTCGGATACCGCAGTATCAGGCAGACCTACAATTATTACCGCAGGAATGGAATTTATAAAATCCGTTTCTATCAGAATTTTATATGCTTCAATACCTATGACAGTTGATGTAATTACCTGTGACACCATAACAGGCTCATATTACCACAAAACTGCACTCTTTACATTAATGTAACTAATCTTGAGAAAGACAGCTCAAAGCTTCTTTTAAAATATCTTCCGGCGAATCTTTCTTAACGGTAATTTTACATGCCTGTTTTATTGCAGCTTTTGCCTCCTGTACAGAGTAACCGAGAGATAACAATACTGCCTGCACTTCATTCAAAGCTTCGGAAGAAATATCACACACATCTTCAGAATCCGCTACATCTGAAATATCAAGAGGAGAATTCTTTTGCCAGTTAATAAGTTTGTCCTTAAGTTCAAGTATAATTTTTTGAGCAAGTTTAGGTCCGACGCCCTTGGCTCTGGAAAGTTCCTTATAATCTCCTCTTATAACAACCGAAATTAAATCATATCCCGAAAACTCATCGAGTAAAACCAGAGCAACCTTCATCCCGACACCGGACACCGTCATTAAAATATTAAAAATATCTCTGTCTTCTCTGTTTAAAAATCCGCACAAAATCATTGCGTCTTCACGGTGTATAAGCGTTGTATAAACTTTTGTGTCACTACCCTCATGACCTGCTGCCGCAATGGCTCTGCCTGTTGTGTTAACCAGATAACCGATACTGTTATTTTCTATAACAAATGCTGCACCGCCGGCTACATTATTTTGTTTTGAAACGATTTTGCCTTTAATATAATCAAACATCAGATAATCTTCTTTCCTATATTTTTAACCATTTCTATATCCTGCTGAGGATTTGCACCAATTGTCGTCAAATAATTGCCGGTCATAAGCCCGTCAACCGAAGTCATAAGAGCCTTTTCCTGATTTTCTCTGCTAAGCCTCATCCTTCCGCCGCACAAACGGACAACTGATTTCGGATTAGCTATTTTTATAATAGCAAGTGTACGCAGAATATTTTCTTCATCAATTTTATCAATATAATTTTCAAACGGCGTGTGAGCAATCGGCATAAGAATATTCACCGGTATAGAATCAGGTTCAAGCTCTGCAAGTATCATTGCCATTTCTATTCTCTGTTCGGGAGTTTCTCCCATACCTAAAATTACTCCGCAGCAAAGCTCCATTCCGTATTTTTTAACCAGTTTACAGGTATTTATACGTTCTTCAAAAGAATGTGTTGTACAAACCTCGGGATAATATGTTCTTGAGGTATTAATATTGTGATGAAAACGTTTTAGCCCGACCATTGCAAGCTTTTGCGCCTGTTCTTCATTTAAAATACCGATAGATGCACAGCTTTTAAGTCCCTCGATTTTATTAATTTTTTCTATCATGCACAGTATCTTGGCAAAATCACTTTCCTGAGGTGTTTTCCCCGAAGTAACAATAGCAAATCTCGAAGCCCCGTATTTTAAAGAATCCTCTGCGGCATTTACAACCTTATCAACATCCACAAGAGGGAATGTGTCTATCTCAGTATTATAATGCGAACTTTGAGCGCAATATTTACAATTTTGCGAGCATTTTCCGTTCCTTGCATTTATGAGAGAACAAAATTCCACATCATTTTTAACATACATTTGTGAAATATTCAAAAGCTCTTGTAAATCTAAATTATATAATCTAATGAGTTCTTCTTTATCCGTCATAAAAATATAATACAATAAATACGGCAGACTTTATTAAAAAATCTGCCGTTATATATAATAATTATAAGATTTTATTATGCATCAACAGTTATTTTGCATTCTCTGCCACCTGTTCGGCAGCTTCTTTTTTCATACCGGAAAGAAATGTTTTAATTTCATTATAAGCATTTACTACTTTATCTTTTACCCAGTTAAATGCCAATTTAGTATAATTCCATACGGTTGTAAAGCCGGTTTGAATAAATTTGCCCGTACGTTTAAAAAATCCGCCTGCTTCTTTTTTAATATTTTGTACTGGTTCAGAATTTAAAACTTCGTCGGCTTTATCTCTAAGAGCATCTACACCTTCATCAAGTTTGTCTTTTAAGTCATCAGTAACATCTTTCATTGTTTCTTTTGCTTTTTCTGCCTGTTCTTTTAAAGCTTCGGTCCCTTCTTTAACGGTGTCTTTGACAGCTTCTGCAGTTTTTCTTGTTTTTTTAGTAACAGTTTCGCCCACATCTGCCATTGCATCGGTTACATTTGTTTTAAGCGGTGTAAACATATCTTTTAATGCTCTAAACATATTTGCTATATTTTTTCTGTAAATAACTGCTGTTGTAACAGCAGCAGCTGTACCCAAACCTGCACCGATATATGTTGCAGTGCGTTTAGCATTGCTTTTTTTAACGGGTTGTTGTTGTCCTGTAGCAACATTTGAATTTACCGAACCTACTTGCATAATAAAAATCTCCTATTTCTTCACTTCTGTACATGTAAAGTAAATAAGGATTAAATTTTTGACAAAATAATTATATTTATTAAAATTTCGTTACAAAAATTTTAATTATCAGCAGAATTTTTATCTTTGCCCAGCATAAAATTTTCTTTAAACACAACCTGCAGCTCTACACGCCTGCTTTTTGCATAATCCTCTTTGCCGTCAACTATAACCGGATTAGACGGACCTTTACCCTCTACTGAAATTATTTTAAACAAATATTTTTGATATTCATCTTTGCCTTCATAATCAGAAAAAATAATATATCGGGCAACACTTGCAGCTCTTTTAAGGCTCAAATCCATGTTTCTGTAATATTTTTCTTCTTCTGATTTTGCACCGGCAAAAGTCTGAGAATCCGTATGACCTTCTATTACAATCTGGGTTATATTTTTACGGACTTTAGGGTCTTTGAGCACCGCATTCAAATAAACCGGCACAAATTTAGACATATATTTTTTGCCTTTAGGCGATAACTCCCAGCTGTTAACCTCAAACAATTCAAGGTCGGAAATTTTTATTCTGCCGGAAAATTTATCCGCATCAACGTTAATATTGTTCTTTTTAAGTTCTTCCGCTATTCTTTCGGTTACTTCATAGCGTTTTTCCTGTTCTGACACTTTTGACTGCGTATAACCTGTTATTGCAAAAACAAACAACACGAGAAAAACAACAACAAGACCGAGTAACAGGTCACTCATTGTGACCCAAAAAACATTATCATCTCCGCCGCTTTGGGCATCTGTTTTGTATTTAATATATTTCATTGCCGCTACTCATCGTCATTGCTGCCGAACAAATCATCCAATATTCCGTTTGAACCGGATTTTTTGATATTATCCTGCAATTTATTAACAGAAAATATAAGATTATCAAGATACGGTATAAGTGTTTCTTTAAAACTTTTATCAAATGCCGTTTTCATTTGTAAAGGCATTGTTGTAAATGTCTGATTGAGTACGCTGTTTTGCAATTTTGATTCTCTTAACAATTCCACAAGGAATTTTTCAGAAGTTATTGTATCAAACAGCTTATTCATTTCCAGCTGAAAGGCACTCAACGGCGTTTTGCACATATTCTTATAGAGAATTCGCTCAATAACCATAAATAATATAGAAGTTCCTACCGCAACAACTGAAATCATTGCAGCAACTTTCATTGAAGCAAGCAATGATGATACTGAGGCAATAGTCGCTTCCTGTGTTGCAAAATTAACCTTTGAAAATGCAATCGCAATATGCATAAACGTAAATAAAGGTCCCAAACCTGTTAATATTGTCGGTACCGCAGATATAAATTTGTAATTAAGTTTGCTGTTAATAAGCGTTTCTTCGTTAAAAAAGTACGAAGAATCAACTGTACACTGTATTGAAGAATTTTCAACAGGAGAGCCTTTGAGCGAAATTCCCTCATTAAAAACAAGTGTATTTTTAAACTCAACCCAGTAATTAGATATAAAAGGGTTTTTTAAAAACATATCATCCAGCTCTTTGAACCTGTAAACAATATTCCCTTTTCTAAAGCTTCTTAATATATTTGTCAGTCCTTTTAAAGACATATTGATATATTGAACCTTCGTAACAAAATACACCACAACGCCTATAAAACATACAATTATTGCGAGTATAATCGGATTCAAAAGAATAGATAAGTCAAACATTTTACGTCCTTATATTTTGCCTGTTTTATTATATTTATACCATTTTTCAAAAATTAAGTACAATCTGAAACACATAAGGTGCAGATACGAGCACTTTTGTAAACTTATGTAACAATAACAAACAAAATCCTAAAGAAAATAAAAAATAAACCGATAACTAAAATGTAATTGAGAACAAGCGAGTCTAAAGGGAAATAAAATATGTTAAAAAAATTGGAGAAACCAACAAGTAATATAAGCGACGGAGTAGCATTTTTGCTTAGAGGTGCAAAAAAAAGACGCTCTATGGCAATAGCAAGTGCTAAGATGATTAATTCCGACATCGGCATTTCTTCAAGACTTGTTGCAATAAAGTAGTTGTTTACCGGAACAAAATAACAAAAAGGCGATGTGAGGTTTTTACTATACAATCGAACATTAATAAAAAACTCCCTTAGCAGAGTATGCAAGGGGGTTTTTGTTTTTTAATTTTTTTGTTGTACATCTGTTTTATTTTTAATCAAAGGATTTTTCTTTTTTTGATTATCTGATTGAGCAGTTTCTTTTGGTTTATTTATTATAACAAGAACCTCATCCTCGCCTGCCATTTTAAGATTATTTCTTGCAATGGCTTCAAGGCTTTTCATAGAACTAAAATCTTCCAATTCTTCTTTCAACCTTTGATTTTCAACATAAGCCTGCTCATTTAAAGCTTTCATTTTTTTAATTTTGCCGTGATAGCTTATACTTTTTGTAATATTGTTAAAAGCACTGAAGCCTATTTGAACAATGCACACAAGCAAGACTATTGTCAAAAAAGAATAATAAAAACGAATTTTATTTTTTCTTTTATTATTTTTTGCCTGAGTTTTTTTCATTAAATCGGGCTTATTCATACTTAACACCTTGTTAATTATCTTTCAGTCATAACATTATAGCTTTAAAATAAGCTGCTGGCAAGTTTAAAGGCTATTTGCGTAAATAAATACTGTAAAAGCCGGCTTATAAATAAGCCGGCTTGATAAATGTTTCTATTCAATTTTTATAAAAAGCTTGGGTTATTCCCAGCAGACTTTATTTTTGAATTTTTTCTCCTTCCTTCTTGGTTTGATACATTTCTTTTCATTGAACATTAGCTTTATCCCTTCAA
>CALUSA010000103.1 GCA_944323275.1 Candidatus Gastranaerophilales bacterium | reverse complement strand
GTATCTCCCGGATTTAATTCAGGAAGGTTGCTGTTTTCAACATGTTTTTTTCCTAATGCTTCAACTATCGGATTCATGATTTTATTCCTTTATTTCTTATTATTACTTCAATAAAAACACCCAAATTTAAATAATTTTGAGCATATTTGGTGACAATATCCATATATTATTAAAAACATAAAGATATATCAAGTACACTCCGGTGTAACAGTTAAGTTTTATAAAGTTCTTTAAGGTTTGTAATTAAATTAACGCTTTCATCAATCTTTGATTGAGGTATTTCGCCGTTTTTAACCGCTTTTATTATCTGTTCAATGAGTGAAAGTGTTTTTTCATCAGCATTACGGTATATAAACATATTTATGCCTGCCATAATGCCTTTTTTACATGCATCAAACGCACTGAAACGTTTTACCCCGCCCATTACCATGTCATCTGAAATAATTATTCCATTAAAGCCAATGCTTGTTCTAAGATAATTTAAAACATTTTTTGAAATAGAGGCAGGAATTTTTTCTTTATCAAAAGCTTTGTAATGAATATGCGCAGCCATGATTGCCGGTAAGCATGGAGCCAGCTCTTTAAAGGGTTTTACATGCACTTGTTCGAGTTCTTGCATGCTCATATCAAGAACAGGCATATCCAGATGCGAGTCCACCTTCGTTTCTCCGTGCCCCGGAAAGTGTTTTCCTACAGGAATGATATTATTCTGTTTAAAGGTATCAATAACAATTTTGCCGTATTTTATAACTTCATCCGGGTCATTTGAATAAGCACGGTCAGCAATTACAGGGTTATTCGGATTTGTATCAACATCTAAAACCGGTGCAAAATTCATATTTAACCCGAAATAATTAAGTTCCTCACAAATCCATTGAGTCTGCTGTCTTACAAAATCAGTACCTTTTTTAGCTACAGCACGTGCACTGAGATAATGAGAACCGCCGTATAAATTCAAAGTCCGCTCAACCCTGCCGCCCTCTTGATCAATACTTAAAAACGGAGAATACAATGAATTCGCCTTTATTACTTTAACTGTATCTTTAAACCTCTCTTTATCGAGAATATTACGGGTAAAAAATATTACGCCGCCAAGTCCTGAAGCAAGGGCACGCATAAATCCTGCATTAGCTGAAGGATTTTCTTCTTCGTATCCAAGAATAAACATTTGATAGACTTTTTGCTCTACTGTCATTGCTGTCGTTGTTTGCATAATTATCTTCCGCTTAACATATTTTACAACAAATTTTTTTATTCGGGTAACTCGATTGCGCTTGACATGGCAATATTCAGCACATTACAATAATAAAAACAGTAAAATAAAGGAGAACAATTATTAGCAGAGATTTTTCAAACGGCAGCAAGGATGCGCCTTTAATTAACAGAAACATAAGATGTAAAGAAGTAAGATTAATAGGCAGTGACGGAGAAAACTTCGGCGTTTTACCGACTAAAGAAGCCCAAAAGCTTGCCGACGAAAAAGAGCTGGATCTGGTAATTGTATCACCAAACCAAAATCCCCCTGTAGCTAAGATTATGAACTACGGTAAATACAAATATGAGATGGAAAAAAAGGCTAAAGAAGCAAAGAAAAAACAACATACCGTAGAAATTAAAGAAATCAAAATTCGTTACAAAATTGATGTACACGATTATAACGTTAGAATCAAAAATATTAAAAAGTTTATTGCATCAGGCGACAAGGTTAAAATTGTTATTATGTTAAGAGGTCGAGAAATGCAGCATACAGAGCTTGCTTTTGACCTTGCAAACAGATTTATTGCAGACCTTGAAGGTGAGCCTATTAATGTTGAAAAGAAACCTTCAATGGAAGGGCGAAATCTTATTATTATACTTGCTCCGGCTAATTAATAATTTTGCCTATTCTTTTGAACTCTCAGGCGTTTGTGTTTCATTCCAAAACGTCAGGCAGTCTGTTTATGCTTATGAACATATAAAAATTATTGTAAATTATTTTATTATTTTTCTGATTTTTTATATAATAAAGCAAATATTTATAATACAATCATTTTAGAATTATGAAACAAATTTTATCTGCACAACAGGCAATAAGTTTAATAGAAGAAGGCTCAACCGTAATGATTGGCGGCTTTTTAAGCTGCGGTGCTCCGGATAAATTAATTGACGAACTTGCTGACAGGCATATTTCAAAGTTAACAGTTATATCAAATGACACCTCTTATCCGGATGTTGATAAAGGCAAACTAATTGTTAATAAACAGGTAAAAAGACTTATCACCTCGCACATAGGAACAAACCCCGAAACCGGCAGACAGATGAATACTGGCGAGCTGGATGTTGAACTTGTTCCTATGGGAACACTTATAGAAAAAATCAGGGCAAAAGGCACCGGCTTAGGCGGAGTTTTGACCCCGACCGGCGTCGGTACAATCCTTGAAGACAGCAAGCAGACCATGGAAATTGGCGGCAAAAAATTTATTTTTGAAGATCCAATAGGTGCTGATTTTGCATTGATTTACGGAACAAGGGTTGATAAATACGGTAATGTTGCGTATTATGGTACTACAAGAAATCTCAATACCGTTATGGCTACGGCTGCGGATACGGTCATTGTACAGGCGGATGAGCTTGTGGATTGCCTTGACCCTAATGAAGTTGTTATCCCCGGTTTATTTATTGACTATATCGTCGTAAAAGAAAACTCTTAAATTTGGGAGAAGTATCTATGACTCTTACTATGGAAAAAGAATTTGAAAAAGAACTTACAAAAGAAAAGATAAGAGAAATTATTGCCCGCAGGGCTGCAAAAGAGTTTAAAGAAGGCGATGTTGTAACTTTAGGTATAGGTTTGCCTACAGAGGTTGCGAACTATGTACCTGAGGATATGCACGTAATTTTTCAATCCGAAAACGGATTGTTAGGTGTCGGGAAAAAACAAAAAGATGACAGTATCGACACACGTATTATTAACGCAGGCGGCGGATATGTTGAAGCTAAAAAAGGTGCCTGCTTTTATGACTCACAGATGGCTTTTACAATGATGAGAGGCGGACACATTGACGCTACGGTATTAGGTGCTTTGCAGGTGGATGAAGAAGGCAGTCTTGCAAGCTGGATGATACCAGGCAAAATGGTTCCCGGCATGGGCGGCTCGATGGATCTTGTCGTCGGGGCGAAAAAAGTCATTGTGGCGATGGAGCACCTTTCCAAAGGACATGTAAAAATAGTAAAAAAATGCACGCTGCCTTTAACTGCTTACAGAGAAGTCGATACCATTATTACAGAAAGATGCGTTTTGGATATTTCAAAAGACGGGCTGGTCTTAATTGAAATTAATCCAATGTTCAGTATTGATGATATAAAAAATACGATAGAAGCTGATTTTACAGTAGCACCGAAGCTTAAATATATGGAAATATAAATATGAAAAATATTCTGTGTTACGGTGACAGCAATACTTTCGGATTTAATCCGGCTGACGGTTCACGTTATAAAAAATCTCAACGATGGAGCGGCATTCTGTCTGAGATTTTAGGCGCACAGTATAGAGTCTTTGAAGAAGGCTGCAACAACAGAACAATGTATTTTAAAAATACGGCAGGACTTAAGCAAAGCGGATGCGAATATTTTTGTGAATGTTTAAAAAAGTATGACAGCATTGATTTTGTTGTACTCGGGCTGGGGATAAACGATACCCAGTTTTTTTACAACGCCGATGAAACAACTTTTCAAAAAGGTTTGATGTCTTTAATTTCGGACACTCGTAACTCTTTTAATGAGGCAAAAATTCTTGTTTTAACACCATCGATTATAAAAAAAGATATTTTAAACAGCTTTTTTGCACAAATGTTTGATGAAACTTCAATAGAAAAATCAAAAATTATTTGTAATATTTACAAAAAAATTGCAGAAAAGCAAAATTGTTTGTTCCTTGATTTAAACCAAATCGCACAAACTTCGGACACAGACGGATTGCACTACGGGGTTGAAGCTCATAAAAAAATAGCAGCTGCGGTTGCGCAAATAATTAACAATAATAGCTTAAATTGACAAAAAACAACCCTGTAGATTTTTCTTTCTACAGGGTTGTTAAAAAATATTTATTTAATAGTAAATTCAATGTTTACTGGTGTTTCACCCCCTGCAGGGATTTCCCACGTATAAAGATTGTTATTTAAATCAAAAAATTTTGCGTTATGGGAATCTGCCTTGACAGGAAGTTTGATTGTTAATGTATAAGGTGCAAGATCTTCGTACTTCAATCCGTTTTCTTCAAGCACCTTATCTAATTCAGGGCTTTTGATGTTTACAATAAAATCAGCCTTGCATTCTGTTTTATTTTTTGAAGTTTTACAGTCAAGATTCTTTTTATTTTTAGGTTTAAAGAACTGTTCCTTAGCAAAGATATCTTCTTTTGCAATATTATCTGCTTTTATAACCGCAACATAGCCTGAATCGGTTTCTGTTTTATATCTTAAAAGAGATTCCGGATTTTGTTTTCTAACCGTTTCAAGGAATTTATCCCCTGCTGCAAGAGAAAGTTTATCCGTTCCCATTGTTGTTGAGGAAGTCCCGAGGCTGAATTTTTTCTCTATAGTAGCAGCTGCTTTGTCATCAATTGTGACTGTTGTGGTCTGACTTACACAGCCTGTCAAAATAAGGGTTGACATTAAAACCAGTAAAATCTTTTTCATTCTTTTCTCCTTTTGCTAATTATCCAAACGTAACCTGTTTACTGCGAAACCTCGTAAGTTACGGATTCTATATGGTTCCAATTAAGTGCGGTTCTGTAATTATCGCTGTCAGTAAACATTATTATGCAATCCTCCTGATCTATTTTTAAATCAGCATTGCGTTTTTGCAGCTGATAAGTACGTCCGCTTATGGTTTTAATCGTATAAACTCTGTCTAAGTCTTCATTGTTGAAACATAATTTTGCGTAAAAACTCATTATTTTTCTCCGTATTTTAAAAGACATTTTAACATTTGTATAAGCTGCTGTCCAGGCAGTACTGCCGGCAACCGCCGGTGCAAAAAATTTCATATAGTCAACTGACCCCGATAACTTATTGAACGAGTGCATAAAACAAGTTCAACCGCCATCTTATACCCCAGGCACTCGCAACAAGTACATGGGGTCTACCTCTCAGAAACAATACTTAATTGTTTCTTCGGCAGAGTCGTAAAATGCTAGACTCGGTGCCACTCGCTACCTCTCATAAATATGCCACCGGCATATTTATTCGGCAGAGTGTGTACCACTCCTAGCCTGAGATGTTGGCGAGTTTACGAGCCATACATATCAGGATGCCCTCGGGTACAAGCGAGGTCCCACTCAGACATATTTATGTCATGTGTTGTGCGGAAAGTTCTGCTATTCGTTTTTGGCACTCCATCATGTTGGCAAAATCATAAATTTTTATCAATACGTCAATTTCCATACGTGCTTTTTCAAAATATTCTTCCGCTTTTTGATAATCAAACAGTGCTTTGTTATATTCCTTTATTTTATAATAGATTTCCGCTCTCGCAAAATAGCATTTAAAAAAATCTATCAAAGCACATGGATTATCGGCTTTAATTCTTTGTAAAAGCTCTAATTCTTTTTGAATCATTTCAAAAGCCTGCGTGTATTCTCCCATTTCAGAATAAGTTTTTGCTTTCAAAGTATAATCAGAAAATTTCAACACCAAGCGTAAATCTTTATCCGCATTTTTTTTATCATTTAATTTAATATAGGCATTAGCACGTTCAAAATACCATTGTTCAGGTTGTAAAACGTTTTTTTTATTTTTAATAATGAAAGTAAAATCCAAAACAGCTTCCTGATATTTTTCCGCACAATAATAGCTCTTTGCCCTTAAAGCATAATAGTTGCATTTATCTTCTGTTGTCAAAGCTGACTCTATAGCTTTTGTGCTGTCTTCGATAGCTTTATCATACTGTTTTAAGCCGAAATACATTTCAGCTCTCGAATTATACAGCCTGCCGTCATAATCCTCAGGTTCTTCTCCGCCGGACAATTCAAACATTTTTGTGTAGTCTTGAATAGCTTTATCAAAAGTTTGCGGATTTCTTGAATATATATAACCACGGAGATCATAATTATATGTATTAGAGGCTAGTAAAATTGCCGTATTTGCATCTTTTAATGCTTCATCAAACATGCTTTTATGTGTAAATGCCCAGGCTCTGTTAGAATAATAGTCTGCATTATCCTGTGCTAATTCAATAGCTGA
>CALUSA010000102.1 GCA_944323275.1 Candidatus Gastranaerophilales bacterium | reverse complement strand
GTATTGCCGACATCTTTTTCTTCATCGAGGGTAATATTATAAAGCTTTTCAATTGTAGTTTCAAAGCATTCATCAGGTGTAATAATCTCAATCTTGTCACCTGGCAGAACTTTATTTTTTATTTTTATTTTGTAAATGTTTTTATCATCTTTGGTTGTTTTATCCCGGAATTCAAACAAAAAGTCAGCACCTGCCAAACCTTTTGAAACATCGTAGCTGTATCCTTCATGGTCTTGTTCATCGAGATAAAACCCCGTGGTGTAGCCTCTGTTACCGATTTTTAAAAGCTGGGTGAATGCTTCATTTTTATCAGGAATAATGCCGTTGTAATAACCGTCAATTGCCTGTCGGTATGCTTTGGCAACAGCTGAAACATAGTATAAACTTTTTGTTCTGCCCTCAATTTTAAATGAATCAACGCCTGCTTCTATAAGCTGCGGTATATAGTTTATTAATGCAAGGTCTTTGGTGCTCAAAATATGTGTGCCACGTGCTGTTTCTTCTATTTCGTAATATTCGCCCGGTCTTGTTTCTTCTAAAAGTTTGTATTTCCATCTGCAAGGCTGTGAGCAGCCGCCATGGTTGGCTTTTCTTTCTCCGTGTGTCATATAATCACTTAACAGACATCTGCCGGAAAGGGATACACACTGTGCGCCGTGTACAAAAACTTCCAGTTCAATGTCAGGTACGTTTTGTCTGATTTGGGCAATTTGTTTGATAGAAAGTTCTCTTGCCAGAATTACTCTTGATGCACCGAAATCTTTCCAAAATTTAACTGCTTCCGAGTTTAGTGTATTAGTTTGTGTGCTTATGTGTATATCAATATCCGACAGTTTATGTTTGATTATGTTTAAAATCCCAAAATCACTGACAATAATTGCATCAGGGTTTGCATCTTTAATTATGTCTATGTAATTATTCAGGTTTTTTATGTCATCATCGTATGCATAGATATTCAAAGTCATATAGACTTTTTTGCCATAGGAATGTGCAAGTTCAACTGCTCGCTTAAGATTTTCAGAGGTAATTACGTCCCCTTTTCGCATTGTCCTGAGGCTGAAATCAACCATACCCATATAAACGGCGTCAGCACCGTAATTTATCGCATAGTCAAGTTTTTCTATATTCCCTGCAGGTAAGAGTAATTCAACTTTCTTTTCCATGATATATTTATTTTAGTATAAACAATATTTTTGCTCTACCCTTGAAATACAATTATATGCGTGTTAATATGACACTACAATATACTAAATTTATGCGAAGGTGGTGAAAACTAAATGCCAGAAGTTAAAGTCGGTGAAAACGAAAGTATCGAAAGTGCTTTAAAAAGATTTAAGAAAAAAATACAAAAAGCAGGTATTTTATCTGAAATCAAAAGACGTGAAACTTACGAAAAACCAAGCATAAAACGTAAACGTAAATCTGAAGCTGCTCGCAAACGCAGAGTATAAGGTTTATAAAGTTATATATAAAGCCCTCTTAAATATTTTAAGAGGGCTTTTAAAAATTAAACATTTTTATGTTTTTTTATGATATTGTCCATAGACCTAAAGATTTTTTCGGTCATTTCTTGAATATAAGCACTTGAAACAACCCCGTTCATAACGATATCTGCGCACTGCATAGCCGGTCTAATGTATGTTTGTGCTGTTGTATTCACGTTTTCAAACTGCATATCAGCAGCTTTCCCTGTTTTACCTCTTGATTCCGCCCTTCTGTACCAGCGGTCTTTTATTATTTCAAAAGGTGTAAACACATAGACTTTTATGTCCATGATATCTCTTATGCCTTCGTTGAGCACATATAAACCTTCATTGACAATAATTTTGGACGGTTTTTTTAATACTCCGTGCGGAAAGCTTTCGCATGTTGTAAAGTTATAATCCGGACTTCTTACAGCATTACCGTTTTTCAGGCTTATTAGATGTTGTTTCATCAAATCAAGGTTTATTGCTTTAGGGGTATCAAAGCTGTAGCCCTTAGCGAAAAACGCCTCATAGCTGCCTGCTGCTTTAAGCTCTTTTGACCAGTCATGATAATAATCATCGCAGCAAATTATTGTGTATAAATCCGTTCTTTCTTCTGCTATGCAGGAACGTATTGCATTTTGAACAAATGTTGTTTTCCCCGAGGCAGATTCACCTGCAATGCCTATCAAAAATCTGAATCCGGGGTTATCAAGTGCTCTGCGTGCAGTGTTGAATATAACAGACTCTTTAACATTGAGGAAAAGAGGATGTTTCTGTTTTTTGTCTTCTTCAAGAATTTTTTTTAAACTTTCAACAATCTCTACGACGATTGCAAGTGTAGAGGTTTTTGTCTGTTGTAAAGTATTTTGTTCTGTTGTTAATTGCATGCGATTTATTCCATTCGATATATCTATATTAGAATAAAACTTAGTTAAATTCTCTTTTCTTTTCTTAAAATGTAAAAAAAATTAATGTTGCTAATCTAAATACCAAATATTAAGTAATTGTTATATTTACTAATAAAAAAGACCTGCGTTATTACAGGTCTTTTTTTATGAATTATATAGCCAATTATGCAATTTCTTCGTGAGTTTCAACGTTGTCTGTTGAGTCGTCATTGTGCTTTTGCGGCAGTTTTATTAACTCTGCTACATTTTCACGCTTTTTAACCATTTCAGCAGTTACCGTGAATTCATGTATATTCTCCTGTGAGGGGACTTCATACATTATATTAAGCATAAGTTCTTCCACAATTGAGCGTAATGCCCTTGCGCCTGTTTTTCGCTTAATTGCTTCTTTTGCAATCAGGTCTATGGCTTCAGGTTCAAATTTCAAATCAACATTGTCCATCTTAAGCAGGCATTGATACTGTTTGATAATAGCATTTTTTGGCTCTGTCAGTATCATTTTAAGAGTAGCCTCATCAAGTTGGTCAAGTACTGCATAAATAGGTACACGACCGATGAATTCAGGTATTAATCCGAATTTTAGTAAATCTTCCGGCTGTAATTTTTTGAGCATTTTTTGTGCTGCTATTTCTTTTTCTGCCGCAGTCGCTGGTGCTTTTGCACCGAAGCCTAATGAAGTTCCTTCTCCGGCACGTCTTTCAACAATTTTATCCAGCCCCACAAATGCACCGCCAACGATAAATAGTATGTTTTTGGTATCAATCTGGATAAATTCCTGATGAGGATGTTTTCTGCCGCCCTGCGGAGGTACATTTGCAACAGTACCTTCTATCATTTTTAAAAGTGCCTGTTGAACACCTTCGCCTGAAACATCACGTGTTATACTGGGGTTTTCTGATTTACGAGCGATTTTGTCGATTTCGTCAATGTAAATAATACCTCGTTCAGCTTTTTGAGCATCAAACTCAGCACTTTGATACAATCTCAACAGAATGTTTTCAACGTCATCACCGACATAACCTGCTTCTGTCAGGGTTGTAGCATCTGCAACAGCAAAAGGTACATCAAGCATTTTAGCCAGAGTTTGTGCAAGTAAGGTTTTGCCTGAACCTGTAGGTCCGACAAGCAGGATGTTACTCTTTTGAATTTCGATGCCGGAGGAATCTTTTTCCGTAGAGTTATGAGCAATACGTTTGTAGTGGTTGTACACGGCAACAGAAAGTACTTTTTTTGCATCATCCTGACCTACAATGTGTTCATCAAGATAAGCCTTTATTTCGTGAGGTTTTGGAACAGAAGAAATATCAGTTTCTTTTACTTCTTCTTTTTCAGTTTTTTCTTTGTTTTCAAAGAATTCCTCATCCAGAATTTCGTTACACAGTTCAACACATTCATCACAGATATATACTTCAGGACCTGCTATAAGTTTTTTTACCTGATCCTGAGTTTTTCCGCAAAATGAACATTTTAAACGACTGTCGTCATGTTTAACCATTACAAATTCTCCTGATTGTTATTCAGCTTTATGAGTTTTATCCATTGTGATTACACGGTCAATCATTCCGTATTCCAGAGCTTCTTCCGGAGTCATGATGTAATCACGGTCTGTATCTTTTTCAATCTTTTTAATAGATTGACCGGTGTTTGAAGCTAAAATCTCATTCAAGGCTTTTTTGATTCTCAAGATTTCAGCGGCTTGAATTTCGATATCTGTTGCCTGACCTTGAGCACCGCCTAACGGCTGGTGAATCAATACTCTTGAGTGAGGAAGGGCAAGTCTTTTACCCTTTGTACCTGATGAGAGCAGGAATGCACCCATTGATGCAGCCTGACCCAAACATATTGTAGATACGTCGGAACGAATGTGCTGCATTGTGTCATAGATGGCAAAACCTGCAGTAACGCTGCCACCTGGTGAATTGATATACAACATAATATCTTTTTCTGGATTTTCTGAATCCAAAAGTAACATTTGTGCAACTACAAGGTTAGCAACCATGTCATCTATCGGTGTTCCTAAAAAGATAATTCTTTCTCTTAATAATCTTGAGAAAATATCAAATGCACGCTCTCCACGGCTTGACTGTTCTACTACTGTTGGTACAAAGCTCATAAATTTGCCCTTTCAATTATGTTTAACTTCTCTATTAACTACATATAATATCATTATAGACTATTTATTTGCTCCTGCAACGAACTTAATTTTATTGTTGTCCAGCAGGAATTTTGTAACTTTCTGGCTCAAAGCCTGTTGTGACAATGACTGAATTATCATCGGGTTCTTGCTGATTTCTTTAAATATAGCAGATTTATCTGTTTGATACATCGTAGCCAGTTCACCTAATTTTTCTTCTAAATCTTCCGGTGTAATTTGAATATTTTCAAGTTTAGCTATTTCTGAAATCATTAATGAATTTTTGATTCTGTTTAATGCTTCTGCTCTTAATTCAGTATCAACTTTTTCAGCACCGTCATTTTTAAGCAGCTGCTCCCATGTTACGCCTGATTGAGCAAGTTTCTGTTTGAAATCAGCGATTAAAACCTGTTTTTCTCTTTCTATCATTGAGTCCTGTACATCTACCTCCATATTAGAGAGAATTGTTTCAAACAGTTTTGTTGCACATCTTTTATCGTTTTCGATTTTAGCAGTACTTTCAAGATATTTTTGTATATCTTCTTTAAGTTCATCAACTGTTTTAAAGTTACCTACTTTTTTTGCAAGCTCATCATTGAGTTCAGGTCTTACTTTTTGTCTGATTTCATTGATTTTTATTTTGAACTGAGCCGGTTTACCCTGTAATTTTTCATCATGATAAACTTCAGGGAATGTAACATCTATGACAAATTCATCACCAGTGTTTTTGCCGACTAACTGTTCTGCAAACCCGGGGATAAAGTTGCTGTTTTCAAGATCCAGCATATAATTTTTTGCTGAACCGCCGGTTATTAATTCTCCGTCGACTGAACCTTCAAAATCCATTACAACAACATCTTTATCTGTTGATGGTCTGCCTTCGACTTTTTCAAATGTAGTGAATTTTTTAGTCAAGTCGTCGATTTCTTTTTCCATTGCATTGTCTGCATTTTTGAATTCTTCAACTTCAATTTCCATGTCTTTATATTGACCGAATTTTACCTCCGGTTTTAACTCAAGTCTTGCAACAACTTTTACCGGCTTTCCTGTTTCAAATTCATAAGATTCAAGATAAGGCTCTGTAATTGTAATAAGATTATTCTTTGAAATTGCTTCTGAAAATATAGCAGGAAGCATTGCTTCTAATGCGTCACGTTTGATTGTTTCTGCACCGATATTTTTTTCTAAAATTGCTCTCGGAGCTTTGCCTTTTCTAAAACCCGGGATATTTACTCTTTGCGCCAATCTTTTGCAGGCTTTGTTATATTCTTTATCTGCTGTTTCTGCGTCAATCTCTATATCGAGTTTGACCATGTTATGTTCTAATCTTTCAAGTTTTGTTTCCATTTTCTATATCCTTATTTTCCTTAATAACGCTACGACATAATTCCGTAAAATAATTATATTATAAAAGTATTATAAATAAAGCATGGGAGCTAAAATTAGTAGATTTGATGTAGATTTGCATAAACTTTATTTATTCAAGACATAAAAATGATTTCTTATGTAAAATATTAAATTTTTGGTTTTTTATTAGTTAGTTGAAATATTACTTAACAAACTCTGCTTTTTATTAAAGAAATCACTGCAAATATCCGATATACACCATAGTGGTAGTAACTAAGCAGGGAAAAATGTCCGGTGATCCGATAATAATAAACCAAATAATAGCGTCTTTAGGACTGACAGGACAGGAAGCCGAAGCAAAAAGACAGGAACTCGAAAAGCTCTCAAACGATGA